>VHDF01000067.1 GCA_016871495.1 Verrucomicrobiota bacterium
AAGCGCCCTCGGAGCCCAACTAACCCCCCTTCACCCTTCCCTCACTGGAAGCAGCGCCCGATCCCCCCCATCGGCGACTCCCAGCCGCGCCCCCCGTTTGATCGGCGCCAGAGATTCAACCCCGGCACTCCCGGCGAGGTAAAAATCGGGCGCGGGGCCCGACCGTCGAAGGACGCGATGCCGGGGGGGGGATCCAATTCCACTTGCCCAACCGCAGGCGCGCGTGCATCCGACTCCACCCCCGCCATCAGTTCCGACTCCGGCAAATACACCGTGAAGCAGCTGCCCTTGCCGATTTCAGTCGCCACTGCGATCGCCCCGCCGTGGCCGCGCACAATCCCCAGGACCGCCGCCAAACCCAGCCCGCGGCCCTTGAACCGGGTGCTGAAAAAGGGATCGAAGATCTTCTCCAAGTCCTCCGCCGTAATGCCCTCACCCTGGTCGCACACCCGCAATTCCGCGTAAACGCCCTCCGGCAATTCCGCCCCCAAATGGCACGCGTCTAATTCGACCCGTGACAGCCTCGTTCTCCGAGAGGAGAGCATGATGCTACCGGGTGATCGATGCATCGCTTCCGCCGCATTCAAAACCAGATTGACCACCAACATGCGAATTTGAGAGGCGTCGCCAAGGACCAACGGCGTAGCGGGGTCGAGCTCCAACTCAATGGCAAGCCGCTTGCCCACAGAAGCCTGCATGAGAAGCAGGCAGTCCCGAACCAGGGCCGGCAGCCGGAGCGGCTTATTCGCCAGCTTGCCCTGCCCCGCATAAGCCAGCATCTGCGCCGTCAGATCAGCCGCCCGCTGCGCCGAAGTCTCTACCCGCTCCAAATGCTCGTGCAGCCGACTGCCCCGAGGCAGCTCCGCCCGGACCAAATTGGCGCTGCCAAGAATTCCGGACAACAGATTGTTAAACTCGTGCGCGACGCCTCCCGCCATCAGGCCGAGACTCTCCAGCTTCTTCACCTCGAGGAGGCTCCGCTCGACCGCTTGGCGCCTGAACTCGGCTTGCTTGGCCTCCGTCACATCCTGGATCGTCCCCACCACGCGCAACGTTTTTCCTTGAACATCCCGCTGCACCTCCGATCGCCCCACCACCCACCGCACCTCGCCGTTCGGACGAACAATCCGGTGCTCGACCGAAGTGAAAGATCCCGCCTGCAAGGCCCTGGCCTCTGTCGTTTTCACCCGATCCCGATCTTCGGGGTGCAAAAGCGCGTAAAACACCTCGGGCGTGGGCGTCACCTGTCCCGGCTCATAGCCACAAATTCGGCACGTCTCGGCTGACCATTTCAACTCGGCCCGGCGGAAATCATAATCCCAACTGCCAATATGACCGAGCCTCTGCGCCGTCACCAGCTGAGATTGGGCTTCCAGCAACAAGAGCTCGTCCTGTTTGCGCGAGGTGATATCCTGAATGGCACCCTGGATTCGAGACATCCGACCGTGCTCTCCAGGCACCATTTCAGCATGCACCACCACATGCCGCACCTCGCCATCCGGCAGTAGGATCCGATACTCAATGCCAAAGGGCTTCCCGGCTTTGAGCGACGCTTCGGAAACCGATTGCAGCTTCCCGCGATCCTCCGGATGAACCGCCTCCATAAACCGTTCCATCGTGGGAACGAAGGACTCCCTCGATCGCCCAAAAATGCTGTAAACCTCGTCCGACCAAACGAGCTCGTTCGAGTCCAAATCGCGTTCCCAACTTCCGATCTGTCCCAGCCGCTGAGCCGCCAGAAGGACGTATTGCGTTCTCAACAATCCCAACTCCGCGCGCTCCCGTTCCCGCACCAACTCCTCCAAATGATGCTTCGCCCGGGTCAAATCCTGCGTCCTCGCCGCCACCTTTTCCTCAATCTCCATCCGCTCGTGCATCCCTTTGCGCAACGAAAGAAAAACCCACGAGGCCAGCGCCGCTGCCAAGGATGCCAAACTGATCGGCATCGACGACCGCCGCGTCTCGATCCATTCCGGAGAAGCTCGAAACTCCACCCGCCATTGACGCGAGCCGATCGGAAGATCGTGCCGGGCGGTCCAATCATCGAGCATCTCCCGACCCGCCCTCTCCTCCCAATGCTTTCCCCCCATCGGAGGCCTCGTAAACAAAACCCGATCAGGCAAGTCCGCATCCAAGTCCAGGACCCTGACCTCGACCCCTTCCAGCGCCGCACTCGACAACCCCTCGTCCATCAACTTCTCCAGGTCGAACACCCCCTGCAAAAAACCCAACAGCTTGGGATTCCCACTCGGGGGGGGTAGACGATTCGACTTCTTCAAATACCGGCACCGCCACCCCAATGCAGGGAACTGATTTGCCACCAACCCAAAACACCCCTTTCTGGCTCGCGAGAGTGTCCTTTTTTTCGACCGCCTCCCCCCTATTCTCAAAGCCCGGAGTCGAGGCCAAATCTCCTCCCACTCGTTCCCTGTTCAATCCGAACGGATGAGTCCAGCGAACGGGGAAATAAACCTCACGATCAGGACTTGGCACTCGCTCCCCGCCTGGACCCCACAGAAAAATAGGCCGGCTTGACATCCCTTCCGTCCCAAGTTGCCTCTCGAAATCACCCCGCGCCGCTCTGTCCACTCGCGGAGCCCATTCCAAGGCAAGAAGTTGGGGCTGACGGCTTTGAATTTCCGCCGCGGCGGCATAAAAACCCTTGGAATCCAAGCCCTCCGCGTATTGAAGCAAAGTGTGAAGCGCCAGGAGCATTGCATCGTGCTTGTCAACTCGTTCCCCGACCTCCCGCATATGAGCGTGAATCACGGATTGAAACGCCGCCTGCAGTCGGATGTCTTCTTGCGATCGCGCCACTCCAAAGACCAGCGCCACGACCGCCATCCCCACCATACCCGCCCACACGAGCCGCTGGGTGACCCGCCCTGAGGGCGACCAAAAGGCGAACGAGGAACGCGGTTCCATGGGACTCACGATCGCTTCAGCCTAAGGTCCGAACACCTGATCGGCGAGCTCAATTCCTCCTTCCTTCAGGAGGGGATCAACGCAGACCCCGGCGAGGCCCTCCCAGCCCTTTCGCCGGCTGAGACCGAAGTTTGACTTGCGCGACCTCCAACCCTAAGTTTTCCCCGTGTTGTCAGAAACGCTCAGGCCCGAATCGGAAACCACAGTGGAGACAAGCCTCCCGCAGGCTCCCGTTCCCACGGCATGGGATTCCGTTATCGAACCCGTCCAACCCTTTTTGCAGTTGGTCCAGGAGGGGCTGGCGGCCCAGGTCAACGGATTCGACAAGGAAATTGCGCCTTACGCCCGCTATGCCTTGGCCTCTCAAGGCAAGCACCTTCGCCCCACGCTGGTTTTTCTCTCCGGCCAATCCGTCGGTGAATGCTCCCAGGCCCTCGTCCGTGCCGCTATCATCATCGAAATGGTCCACCTGGCCACGTTGGTCCACGACGATATCATGGACGCCGCCTCGCTTCGCCGCATGCGACCCACCGCGTCCGCACACTGGGGCAATGAAGTCTCGGTGTTGCTCGGGGATTGCCTCTTTGCCCACGCGCTCAAGCTGGCTTCTGAGTTTCCAACCACCGAGGTATGCCGCGCGGTGGCTGCGGCCACACGCACCGTTTGTTCTGGTGAAATCCTCCAGACGTTGCGCTCCAAACAATCTCCCCCTGCCCTGGGTAATTACTTCAAGGTCATCGGCATGAAAACCGCCGAACTGTTCGCCCTTTCTTCCTCTCTTGGAGCCAGCTTGGCCGGGGGAACTCAGGCCCAAGTTCAAGCCCTGAGGAAATACGGCTACCAGTTGGGAATTGCATACCAGATTCACGACGATTGCCTCGACCTCTTCGGTTCCGAAACGCGAACCGGCAAGTCTCTCGGCACCGATTTGGCGAGTGGCAAAATCACGTTGCCCGTCCTGCTGGCGCTGGAACGGTCAACCGCGGAGGAACGCACCCGCATCGAAAGCTGGCTGGGACAGTGGTCCCCCCAACTCCATCTCAAACCGCTGCGTGAATGGCTTGAAAAAAACCAGGCCCTGAGGGAAACGCAGTCTTTCCTGCACCAGTCTCTCCACGAAGCCCGCACCGCCCTCGCCATCGTGCCGGATTCACCCAGCCGTGAGGCCCTCCTCACGCTCACCCAATTTCTCCTCCTCCAGAACAACGAACTCGAATCCGCCTAGCGCTCTCTCCTGTGGCAGAAACCCTCGCCCAATCCCGCGAACCTCAAGTCTCCCCCACCGAGACGATGGAGGACCGTGCGCTGGTGCGCCGCGCCCAGCAGGGAGACCTGGAAGCTTACGACACCCTGGTTCGCCGCTACCAGGAACGCATCTACGCCACGCTCTACCACATGACCTCCAGTCATGAAGACGCCAGCGACCTGGCCCAGGAGTCTTTCGTCAAGGCGTTTCGAGCCCTGCCATCCTTCAAGGGAGATTCGAGCTTTTTCACCTGGCTCTATCGGATCGCCGTCAACAAGGCCATCAACTTCCGCAAACTCAAGAAGAACAAGGCCCAAATGAGCCTGAACGATCTCGATTTTACCGCCGAACATGACCCGGCGATCGTCGAGCTCATTTCAGAAAAAACCCCGCGCCGCGATGCCAGCCTGGCGGAACTCCAGCAGCACTTGAACGAAGCCTTGCAAGAACTCTCAGAAGTCCACCGGCTCGTCGTCACCCTGCATGACATCCAAGGCCTCTCCCACGAGGAAATCAGCAAGATTCTGGACTGCAACGTCGGCACCGTCCGGTCGCGCCTCTTTTACGCCCGCCAACAGCTGCAAGCCCTGCTCGCGGGCTACCTCCAATGAATTGATCGAACGTATGGAAAAAGAGTCCCACCACGAAAGTCCACGACGCCTCGGATCCCTGCTCAAATGGAAGCGCCATGAACAGCCCCCGCCGGGTTACTTCTCCAGCTTCTCTCATGGCGTCCTCGCCGAAATCCAGTTTCCTTCCGAACCACCTTCCTCCCCCTGGGCTTCCTGGTGGAATCAAGTGGCCGGACCCGCCCTCGCCTGCTCTTACGGCCTGATGCTCGGTGGAATTCTGTTCATCGGATTGGCCGCCAGCCAATCAGCCCACGACGCCCATCCCAGCTCTTTCGTTCAACATTGGGCGATCCTCGGCAGCCAGAGCCCCCCTCGCATGCCAGCCCTGGAAACGAGAGATAATCCTGTCCTTCTGGGTTCGGCCAGCCTTTCCAGCCTAAGCCCGGTGATCGACTCGGGCCCAATCGGCTTCATGTTCGAGGACCGCCCCTCGCCCATCGCCCGCGTCTCCTTCAGCCCGCGATAATTCGAAGCCCTCCGGAATTTCCGACGACGATTAACGCACTTTCTCGAAGACCAGCGTAACCGGACCCGAGGACACCAGCAACCGCTCCTTGTCGAGCCGAGCCTTCAGTTTCACGCTCGCCCCGGCATCCGTCTGCAACGCCATTTCGTAAGTCCCACCCTCCGACTTCCAGGTGCCCGTGCCCGCGACCCGCACCTCTTCCGGCTTGATCGCCGGCACCGCAGGAGCAGCCGTCTGGCCCGGCCGCACGTAGGTGGGCTGATTCCCGCCTCCCCCCACAGGCCCGCGACCGCCCCCTTGAGCCGCCGCCCCGCCTCCGCCGCCAAATCGTTGACGAATGGCCGGAGCAAGCGCCGTCGGAGATACTCCGGTGGGTCTCGGAGGCTGCGGTGGTTGTCGCACCCCATAGCGAGGATCAAGCATCGCCGAGGAGGAAGCCCCTGAACCTTCCAGCGCATTGGCATCCTCCGGCGGTTTGGGCGGGGCCGGAAGCGGAGGAGCAGAAATGAAGATCTGATTTTCAGGAGTCGCTGTCAAAACCGTCCCCGCCAAGACCGTGTTCGCCAGCTTCTTGATCTGCGAAAGCTCCTGCGCCGTGATGTCGGACTTCACCTTTTTCGCCTGGCGCAACACCGCGTTGGCATCAACACGCCAGCGGCCAAGAATCGGTTCCTCGTCAAACTTGGGCGATTTCCCGGTTTCCAAAAAATGGCGAAGATCCTTGAGATCCACGCCCGTGATTTGAGTCACGATTTCAGAATTGTTGAGGATGGCCTGCGTCTTCGCGTGCTCATACACCGCGACGACATCCCCCTTGGTCTGCACCATCTGCAGAAATTCAGTGTCCCCCGCCAAATCCTTGAACTCCTGCTTCTCACTCAACGAAAGATACGCGGGATAAGAACCCAAACGTCCCGAAAGCACAGGATTGTTGTAGAGCAACCCCATCACATCGGCGATCTCGTAGTATCGATCCTTCATCGGATCCAGCTTCGCCGTAAACTTGTCGAGCCCGGTCTCCTTCAACGCGATCCGCGCCTCCGCCAACATCCCCACCGCTCCCTGCCCCTCCCCACCCTGCGCAAACTGAGCCGCAGGATACCCGCCAACATGGATCACCAATCCAATCACCAGAAGATGCGCCACCGCCGCCACCAACCCGAAACAAATCCCCGTCCGCTGATTGAGCCGGTCGAACTTCGCTTGACCCAGCTCATCCATCACCAAACTCAGTTTCTTCTTGATCAGAAAATGCGCCGTAAAGGCAACGATGGAGAAAATCAATTCCACCAAAACAAAGGCGATCAAAGGCGGCAACACCGCCGCCCAAGTCGGACTCTCAACCTTCATCAACGGCACCAAAGGTTTCAAGAGCGGCGCCAGCGGAAAGGCGCTCAGCGCGGCCACCCCAAATCCCACCAACGTGATCAATACCCTCACGGTCCCGAGAAAAAATCCCAAGACGCCAAACAAGACCAGAAGAGCACCGGCAAGCAACCAGATGGACATGCCTAAAGCCTAGGTCGCACCCCCTGAAAAGCACGCAGAAAATGCGATCCGATCAAGGACTCTCAAGGCACACCCTCGACCTGATTCCGACGAAGAATGCCCCAAGCCATCACCGCCGCCCAAGACACCAGCAACCCGCTGCAAAAGAAAGCGGCGCCCGGCAGACGCAAGGACGTTCCATCGGAAACAAAAACACCAAAAATCCAGGTCATCAAAGGCGGACCCGCCACTCCCGCCAGACTCGCCAGGCTCGTCAGAGATCCCTGCACTCCTCCCTGCTCATCCGCCCCCACACTTCTCGACACCCAAGACTGGACTGCCGGATTCGTGATCCCGCCCAAAGACCCAACGATCAAAATCGCGTAGATCATCCAACCTTCCGTGGCGAGACCATACCCCGCAAAACTTCCGGCCGAGACCACCAACCCCATCAACACCGCCCGTCCTTCCCCCAACCTTGGGATCAAGAATCGCGTCAAACCGCCCTGAACCACCGCCGCCATCAATCCCACGATCGCCAGCGATATCCCGGTTTGTCGCACCGACCAGCCATAACGATACCCCGTGTAAAGCACCCACGTGCTGGGCAGTGATTGATGAGCCAATTGAATCAAAAAATGCACGGCCGCCAGATTCAAAACGCGAGGATACCGGCCCAGTCGGAGTAGGGCTCCCACCGGGTTGGCCCGGTCCCAGCTCACGCGACGCCTCAACTCGGGTGGCAGCGATTCCGGTAAGACCCACCACCCGTAAAGCCAGTTCAACAGCGTGATCACCCCCGCCACCACAAAAGGCACTCGCAACCCGTAACCACCCAGGAATCCTCCCAGCGCCGGCCCCAAAATAAAGCCGAGGCCAAAGGCCGCCCCAATCAAACCGAAATGCGCCGCCCGCTTTTCCGGCGGACTGATATCCGCAATGTACGCCGCCGCCGCCGCGAAGTTGGCCCCGGTCACGCCGGAAATAATCCGAGCCACAAAGAACCATCCCAGGCTCGGCGCCCAAGCCATCAGGAAATAGTCAACCCCCGCGCCAAACAACGAGGCCAGAATCACCGGACGCCTCCCAAACCGGTCGGAAAGGCACCCCAAAAGCGGCGCAAATCCAAACTGCATCAACGAATACGAGGCCGACAATAATCCGTAGCTTCCCGAGGCCTCCGCCACACTCCCCCCCTCAAACTGTTCCACGAGTTTCGGCAGGATCGGAATGATCACCCCAATCCCCAAGACATCCAGGGCCAAAGTGACCAGAATGAAAGCCAGAGCTGGACGCCGCGAAGACATCGCAACAAGTAATTGATCAGCAGCGTTCCCTCAGCAGGACTCGCCGCCGACCGGCTCCGGCGGCAACGGATCTTCCCACACCGGCTGCTTCCAAATCGGAACCCAGCGCTTCATCTCATCAATCAACCAGCCGCAAGCAACCAGCGCTTCCGACCGATGCGGAGCCGCCACCAAGACCCACAGGGAAGTCTCGCCGGAGGGCACGAAGCCCAGCCGATGCACCACCACGACCGCCCCCAAAGCAGGCCATCGCTGTCCCGCCCCGTCAAAAAGCTTCTCGAATTGGTGGCGCGCCATCGCCTCGTAGGCGGTGTATTCCAAGCCGCGAATCCTCCTTCCGGCCTCGACCGCACGCACCACGCCCTCAAATCGAACCACCGCGCCGTAATCACCTCGGTCCTCGCCGGTCCAACGCCCCTGCTCTTCCCGCCACGGTTCCCTCGTCCAATGAAACTCCCTCCTCATCAATCCCCTCATCCGCCCTGAACAGGCGGAAACAACGACACTTCTTCACCACGTTCCAGCCGCCGACCAGGCTCGGCGTACTCCACCCCCACGGCCACCAGAAGCGATCTCCTGGCCTCCCCCAACTTCCCAAATCGCGCATAAACCTGCTCCAGCAGTTCCCCCACCGTGGCGCCGTCTCGCAGCTCAAACTCCTCCCGCTCGGTGCCCGTAAAATCCCGGCAATACGACCAAAAAACCACTGGCACCCGAAAAGTCACAACTCAAATATGCTTCGAATCTTGATGATCCTTGACCGCGTACCCGCTCTCTTGCCGCTGCAAATTCACCGCGTTCTTCTTGCAGTAGGCTTGAAAAACGTCGTCGGCGCTCATCCCCAGAACCTGAGCCAGACTGATCAAGAAATGAAACAAATCCACCACCTCCACCCTCGCGTTCTGCTCGTCCAGCTTCTGATACTTCGCCCACCATTTCCAAGGCACACTGTCCGTCAACTCGGCAATCTCCTGGTTCATCGCGCGGCAATAGTTCAAAACCCACCGCGTCTTGTCCTCGTCACTCAACCCCGAGGTGGTCACTCCAATGCGGTGGTTCAGCGCCGCCTGCATCCGGAATAGCTCGCGCAACTGGTCGGTCTCTTGCATGGCGGAAAGATAGCCGCCTCCCCGCCACGGCAAAGGAAAATCACCGCACCTGCCCGGCACGCCGGGGTGACCAGCGCAACAGCCGCAACGAATTCCCCATCACCATCAAATCCGACAATCCCATGGCCGCCGCGCAAACCACCGGACTGAGAAACCCCAACGCGGCCAGCGGGGCCGCCAATACGTTGTAAGCAAACGCCCAAACCAGATTCTGCCGGATCACCCGCAGGACATAACCCGAGAGTTCCAAAGCGTCCGGCGCCAACCCCGCATCCGCACCCAACAACACAATGTCCGCGGATTCTTTGGCTAAATCACTCGCCTGGCTCACCGCGATCCCCAAAGTCGCCTGCGCCAGGGCCGGACCATCGTTCAACCCGTCTCCCACGAACGCCACCGGATGTCCCCGTTCCTGCCAGTGCCGGATCCAATCAGACTTTTGCTCCGGCCGCGCTTCCGCCACCACCCAGGCTCGTTCGAATCCGGCCGATGCCGCCAATCGCTCCACCACTCCCCGCCGATCCCCGCTCACCAAGCCAACCTCATACCCCCGTCGTTTGAACTGTTCCACCATCTCGGGCACGCCCGGCTTCAGGCAATCCTGAAACTCCACCCACCCCTCCAGTCGAATGCCTCGCGCGAAAGCCGCCACCGCCCGATCGGTTCGATCCCCCGCCCCCTCCACTTGCTTCCATGCCGTGATGTCCACCCCCTCCTCCCCAAGCCACGCGGGCGATCCCCAGCGCCAAACCTCCTCAGGCCGTTCCGCCGAGATGCCCTCCACACCACGCCCTGCAAGTTCGCGAACATTCCAAAATTCCATCGGTTCCAGCCCGGATCCGCCCTTCCGCGCTCCTCCACCCGCCGCCCCATCTCCTCCCGAACCGTCCGTCAGCGCTCGGCTCAGCGGATGCTTGGAATGGGCCGCCAGCGCCTTGGCCCGGTTCAACCAGTCCGGCGACTCGCCATCCGCTTCAACCATCTCTCCCGTCAACCCCACGCTCGCGTCATGCCACGAAACCGGAGCCGGTTTTCCCACCGTCAAAGTTCCCGTCTTGTCGAACAAAACCACCCTGATCCGCCCCGCGTTTTCAATCGCTCTCGCGTCTCTCAAAAGAATGCCATGCCTCACCCCCACATTCGTTCCGGCCATGATCGCCGCCGGAGTCGCCAATCCCATCGCGCAAGGACAAGCCACAATCAAAACCGCGCAAGCATAGACCCACCCGGTCATCCAACCACCCCCCGCCTCGGTCCTCGGCCAAAACATCGGTTCGAGCCGGGAAGCCGCGCCCGCCATGGCCTCCGGCCACCATCCCCACGCCAGCATGACTCCCACCGCCAGAACGACCACAGAGGGCACAAAAATCTGGCTGATGCGATCCACCAATCGCTGCACGGAAGCCCGGCTCGCTTGAGATCGCTCCACCGCGGCAATAATTCGCGCCAGCACCGTGTCCGCCCCCGTCGAGGTCACGCGACACACCACCACACCCGGTCCGTTGACCGTGCCCCCCGTGACCCGCCCGCCCTCCTTTCGCGCGCGAGGCAACGATTCACCGGTCAACATCGACTCGTCCACCTCCGTCCAACCCTCCACGATTTCGGCATCCGACGGAAACCGCTCTCCTGCGCGAACGCGAATCCGCATCCCGGGTGACAACTCCGCCACCGGCAAATCCCTCTCGCTCCCGTCCTCGTCCAGAACCCTCGCCTTGTCCGGTGCGAGCTCCATCAGCGAACGCAACGCACTTTTCGCCTTCTCCGCCGCGCGGGATTCAAGCCAATGCCCCAAACTGATGAACGCCAAAATCCCGGCTGCTTCCGAAAAAAATAAATGAACGTGCGGCTTCGCCCCCCATCCCGCCACCATGACCGCGCTGTACCCAAACGCGGCGCTCGATCCCAGCGCCACGAGTGTGTCCATGCTCGCCATCCCTCGCCGAGCTTGCAGCCAAGCACCCTGATAAAACCGGGCCCCGCAAACCACCTGAACCAGCAAACCCACGGCGAGCGATAACCAGACCGATTCCAGGGTGGTCGAATGGGAAAGCCCCCACAAGACAACACCCCCAACTCCGGCTCCCAGGGCGTTGTCTCGCCATCCCAGTGGAAACCTCCTTCCACCTTTCTCATTGGCTCCCACGAGTTCCACCGAAGCATCAAAGCCCGCGCCTTCGACCGCCTGTCTGGCCAACTCGCCCCCTCGCGGGCCGCTTCCCAGCCCATGGACCCACACCACCCCGGTTTCCAAATTCACCTCCACACGCCCCACCCCCTCCACACCACGAAGCGCGTCGCCAACCTTCCTGGCGCAATTCGCGCACGTCATGCCTCGCACGCGAAGCTGCACTCCCGCCTCGCCCTTAGCTTTTCCGGGAGTTGACATCGGAAGGCCGTTCACGTCTCCCGCACGGTTCTCATTCCATGAGCATCACGCCAGAAGGGGGCGCTTTCAAGGCTTCTCCCTTCCCAAAACCCGAACCATCCGCGATCCCTCAACGAGGGCCAGCCAATGGCGATCCGAGTCATGGTCCCCTGGGGTTGCGGAACGCGGCGGTTTCGATTTCAACCCAGAGCAGCTACCCCAGGTCATCCATCCGCTTGCGCAACTCACGCGGATCGGCTCGGGGAGCCACCAGCGCCAGATTCGCGCCGCAGGGGCTCAACACCTCGCGCGCCACCCTCCATACTTCCTCCGAACGCACCGCAGAATAATGCCTCTCATACGCCATCTCCGTGGGCACGCTGCCGAACCCCAGCATGTGCTCTCCGAGCCAGTTCATTTGATTCTCCACCGACTCCTGGCTCAATTGAAATTGCCCCAGCACGTAATCCTTCGCCCGTTTCAAGGCCGCCTCTGCCGGTGGACGCTCCCGAAACTCCTGCAACACCCTCAAGACCAGTTTCAATGCCCGAGCCACATGACGGTCATCCAACCCGGCCGTGATCAGGAAGGCGCCGCCATCCTGAAACGACGCCACGGACGTTCCAATCGAGTAGGCCAGGCCACACTCCTCCCGGATCACCTGGAACAACCGCGAACTCATGTTCTCCCCCAGGAGCACGCTGAGCAACCTGAGGGCGAACCGACGGCGATCGCCCCGCTCGTAGGCCCGAAACCCCAGCGCCAACTGCGTCTGCTCCGTGTCCTTCCTCACCCAGCGCACCCGGGGCCCGCGTTGAGCCTTTCCCGCGGGCAACCCCCGACTCGCGGGTCGCTGCGGCAGGCGGTCCCGCAATCCGCGCGTCCACGCAGCCACCGTTTCATGCCGGACCCGCCCCGCCGCCGTCACCACCAGCGCGCCCGCCGTGTAATAACGCCGCATGAAACGCCTCAGTTCGGGACGGCCCAACCGCGACACGGAGCGTCGCGTTCCCGCCAACGGCCGTCCCAGTGGATGATCTGGCCACATCAGTTCGTTCAAGGCATCCAGGACAAGCTGATGCGGCTGATCGTCATACATGGAAATCTCCTCCTTAATGACCTCGCGCTCCTTGGCTACGTCCTCCAGATCAAATCGCGAGTTCACCACCATGTCCGCCAGCACATCGAACAAGGTGTCCAAATGCTCCGCCTTCGCGCGCGCGTGAAAGCACGTGGCTTCCTCGGTGGTAAAAGCGTTCAGGTACCCTCCCAGGCCTTCGACCGCCTCGGAAATCTCCCGGGCTGATCGCCGGCGAGTTCCCTTAAATAACATATGCTCGATGAAGTGCGCAGCGCCATTCTCCTCCAACCGCTCCAATCGCCCCCCCACCGCAAACCAAAGGCCCAAAGCCACACTCGACCGCCCCGGCAAATCGCGCGTCAACACCGCCCCTCCATCGGGAAAGCGCGTGACCCGCGTCCGAAGCCCCCCGCCACTCATCGAACCCCGCCGGTCCAGCGCCGCCTGTTGAAGTCTGCCTGCCGTCACGAAAAGGCCATGGGCACAGATTCGGGCGGCCCCACCCGCTTCACATACTCCAGAATGTAATCCACCGCCTCGCCCACGTCGTCCGTCACTCGGTAGAGATCATTGTCGCCGGGGCTGATGAAACGCCCCCCCTCCAAAGTGGACTCCATCCAGCGGATCAAGCCGCTCCAGTATTTCTTTCCGAACAGGACCAGTGGAAAATGAGAAATACGGTGTGTCTGCACCAGCGTAATGACTTCGAAAAACTCGTCCAAGGTCCCAAACCCGCCCGGCATGAACACGAAGCCCATGCTGTACTTCACAAAGCAAACTTTGCGGATGAAAAAATAGTGAAATTGGATGGGCATGTTGGCGTAGGAATTCCCTTTCTGCTCGTGAGGGAGTTCGATATTGAGTCCCACCGACTTGCCTCGAGCCTTCGACGCCCCGCGGTTCGCCGCCTCCATGATGCCGGGCCCGCCGCCCGTAATCACCGCCAAGTTGTGATGCGCCAGGGCCTCCGCCAGTTCTACCGATCGTTTGTAATAAGGATCCGAAGGCTTGGTTCGCGCGGAGCCGAACACCGTCACCGCCGGGCCGACCTGTGACATGGATTCAAACGAATCCACGAATTCCGCCATGATCCTGAAAATGCGCCAGGGATCTTCGCGCATGAAGACGTGATTGGGAGTGTGCACGCCGGAAGGATACTGGTGGGATCCCCCGAAACAAGTGGAACCGCTCTCAAAGCTTCACCCAACCCCGTGTCCGACTGCTCTTCAGCACCGCCTCGCACAACCGCATTTCATGATGCCCGTCCGCCGCCGTCGCAAACAGCACCGGCGTCTTGCGACCGCTCGCAATGTGCTCGTAAACCGCGCGATAGTGCATCTTGTGGCTGTCCGGAAACCCCTCCGGATGCCCTCCCGGATAATCAGTGAACCCCGCGACATCCTCGCTGAACCCTGCTGTGGCCCGTTGCAGAATCTGATTGGGCTCGTCGCGCCGCCCCACCGTAATTTCGTTGGGCTGCTGCAAATCCCAGCGCACACTGCCGCGGGTCCCGTAAATGCCCAGATACAAACTGCATTTCCATCCCGCGGCCACCTGCGAAATCGAAGCGCTCGCGTGGACCCCCTGCGCATGACCATGGCTGGCTCGTCCGAATTTCAGCAGCACACTGCCAAAGTCCTCCGTGTCGCAGCGATACGGAACCATCGTCTTCGGATCAACCTGGGCAAACGTCTGCACTTCGCCCTTCGGACGGTAGCGGGTCTTGTGAAAGGTCTCGATGTGGGCAAAAACGCGCTCGACCTTGGCGCCCAGGATGAACGAGACCGCGTCAATCCAATGCGTGCCGATATCCCCCACTGCCCTCAACTTGCCCCCTTCCCCCGCCAGCACCCTCCAGTTGTAGTCCGTCTCCTTGAGCAGCCAGTCTTGGAAAAAGTGGCCTTGCACATGGATGATACGCCCCAGGTCGCCACGCTCGACCATGGCTCGCATTTGCAACACCGCCGGAAAAAACCGGCACATGTAATTCACCGCAAAAACCGGCGCCGACTTCTTCTTCGCCGCCACCACCACCCGCTCGGTCTCCCGCGCGGTCATGCCGAGGGGCTTCTCGCAAATCACATGCTTGCCCGCCGCGAGCGCCGCTAAAGACTGCTCGACATGAACCTTGTTGGGCGACGTGATATGCACCACGTCCACGTTGGGAGACCGGTACATGGCCCGGAAATCGTAATCGCCGTAAACTTCGGGTATCCCCCAACGCTCCGCCGCCAACCGTGCGTTCTTGGTCGAGCCGCAAATGGCTGTGACTTGCACCCCCAACCGCTTCAGCGCCTCCAGATGAACCGGACCGATAAACCCCGTTCCGATGATTCCGGCGCGCAAGGTATGCAAGGGCATTGCCATAAGACCCACAGGATGGAAGGCCCGCCGTAAATGTCCAGTTTTAGCTTGATTCAAAAGGCCCTTTCAGACAGAATCCTTTTGATTAATGCCGATTGGGCCAGCGTTAGCAAATGCTTCATGATTAAGTTTCAACCGAAGAGGGTGTCTTGAGCCGCCCTTTCTCCCCCCGCTCATCGTCCCCCGGAAATTCCTTCGTTCGGATCAATGGTAAAATCCGCGCCCGCGAAGTGCGCGTCATTGGAACGGACGGAAGCCAGGTGGGAATTCTCACCCTCGGCGACGCGATCAACATGGCCCGACAGCAGGCCGTGGATCTCGTCGAAATCGCCCCCAACGCGACCCCCCCGGTCTGCCGGTTGGTCGATTACGGCAAATACCGCTACGAACAGTCAAAGAAGGACAAGGAATCCAAGAAACATCAGCACGCCAACCGCGTGAAGGAAATTCAGTTGAGCGCCAATATCGACCCACATGACTTCGGCGTCAAACTGTCCCACGGCATCGAATTCCTCTGCGAAGACATGAAGGTGAAGGTCTCGCTCCGGTTCCGCGGACGCGAAATGGCGCACACCGAATTTGGCTTCCAAGTCGTCGAGAAATTCACCAAAGAAGTCGCCCCCTGGGGACATCCCGACGCTCCCGCCAAACTGGTCGGCCGCAGCATCAACATGATGTACAGCCCCCATCCGCGGAACAAGCGGGCCAAACCCCCGGGAGAATTGAGCGCATCAGGCGGGTCCTCCGTCGAAAGCAAACACGCCAAACTCGCCCCGCTCGTCTCGGTGGAACCCCCGCCCATGCCGGGATCCGCCGCTCCCACCGCCCCCGCCCCAACCCATTTCAGCAATAATCCCTTCGGCCAAATCAGCCTGAAAGACGCGCCCGCCTCTCCCCAGTAAACTCAGAACTCCTGACTTGGCGTGGAATCAGGTTGAGCCCACTTGGCGGTCGCTGAGGCGGAGTTCGGAAGCATCGTTTCTGCAGAGGTAGACATTCCCGCCCTTCCCTCCCAAAGGGATCGTATCCTCCAGCCCAGGGTTGCGAGGCACGAGCTACCTTGGGCCGCCGTTTGAAGTGAATTCAACCGCAATGCAGACGGGCCGTCGGCGAAACGGCTCAACCGCCTGCGCTAGCCCGCATGTTTCATGCACGGGACGCCCGGTGAGGACACCGCACGTACGAGCACAGAGGCAGGCGCGATTGTAGGCCGCGTGCCCTCACGTGGCACACTGTCGCGGATTCAAGCTCAGTATGAAATTTCCGTGCTAGGCGATGATTTCGCGCACCACGCGCCCGTGAATGTCCGTCAACCGGAAATCTCGCCCGGCATACCGATAGGTCAGCTTCTCGTGATCCAGACCAAACAGGTGGAGGAGGGTCGCATGCAAGTCATGGACATGCACCGGATTCTCGGTGGCGTTCATGCCCAACTCATCGCTCGCCCCATAGACCGTCCCACCGCGAATCCCCCCTCCCGCCAAAAGCATCGAGAAGGCCGTGTGATGATGGTCGCGTCCGGATTTCGTATCCTTCCTGTCTTCCGCGTAAGGAGTCCTTCCAAATTCCCCGCCCCATAGGACCAGCGTGTCTTCCAGCAACCCGCGTTGCTTCAGATCCTCGATCAACGCCGCGCTGGGTTGGTCCGCATCCGCGCACAGTTTCTTGTGCCCCTCATGGTGGTTGGAGTGCGTGTCCCAAGGCTGATTGTTTTCCCCCACATAATAGACCGTGACAAATCGAACCCCGGCCTCAACCAACCGGCGCGCCAGAAGGCACGACCGGGCAAAGGGAGAGGAACCATAAGCCGCGCGAGTCGCCTCCGATTCCCTGCCGATATCAAAAACGTCCATCGCTTCGCGTTGCATGCGAAACGCCGTCTCCATCGCCTGAATCTGCGCCTCCAGTTCCGGGTCTCCCCCCCGCGCATCCTGGTGGCGGCGATTCAACGCCAGGAGGAGATCCATCTGCTCTCGTTGCTCGGCCTCTCCCATCCTGGGATTCCGCACATGGGCCACCAACTTCTCCACCCGCATATCGGAAGTGAGCACGCTCGAGGCCTGGAACTGCGCCGGCAGAAAACTGTTCGACCAAAGCGCCGGCCCGACCACGATTTTGGGCGTCGGACGCAATACCACATAGCCAGGCAGATTCTGATTCTCGCTGCCCAACCCGTACAACAGCCACGAACCCAGGGAAGGGCGGATGGGTTGCTGGTTCCCGGTGTGCATCTGCAACAACGCGGGCTCATGATTCGGCACGTCCGTGTGCATGGAACGGATGATGCAGCACTCATCGATCTGGCTCGCCAGCCTCGGCAGCGTCTCCGACACCTCGATCCCGCTCACCCCATGCCGCGCAAACGAGAACTGCGAAGGCATGAATCCGCTGCCTTTGCTTTTCTTGAAAAGCTCGCCCGACGGCTGTTGACCCTCCATGCGCTTCAACACGGGCTTGGGATCGAACGTGTCCAGATGAGAGGGACCGCCGTTCATGAACAAGAAAATCGCCCGCTTGGCCCGTGCCGGAATGAGCGCTCCACGGGCTGCGGACGGCAAGACGGATCCAAGCAGGGCCGACAAGCTCACCCCCCCAAACCCGGCGCACAGGGTTTGCAGCAGGCAACGGCGCGAGATCGCGCCCGAAGCTTCTGGCCCGAAATTCTCAGTCCACATACATCATCTCGTTGGATACCAACAACGCCTGAACATAGTGATCCCACCTCGCCTCCCCGTTCGAGCCGCCCGCCCGCAGGAAGTCCGCCGCCAGAGTTTGCTCTTCAAGGGAGGGCGCGCGCGCGAACAATCGCCGGTAGAGCTCGCCCACACGCTCGCCATCCTCACCGCATTCGCAACCGTGGCGCCGCGCGCAGGCCGAGGCCAGGTCCATGACCCAGGGGCTGTTCAATTGAAACAGCTTCTGTGAAGCCGTCGTCGTCGCTCCCCGCTTTTCGGCATGCACATTGGCGTCCGGATAATCGAATCGCATCAGCAATCCATTGAGCTCGAGCCGGCTCACGCGCGAAAACACGGTGCGCCTGCGATTCGAGACCTCGTCAATCTCCTGCGAAGGCCCGTCCGAAAAGTCCAACTGCCCCGCGTGATGCAACATCGCGTCACGCCATTGCTCAATCGTCAGGCGGCGCCGGTTCATGCGCCCCAGCCAGGTGTTCTCCGGGTCCTTCGTCGCGCCCAAGCCCAACCCGCTCTCCACCACCGAGGTTTGCGCATACGTGGACGACAAAACGAGCTCGCGGACCAGTGCCTTCACCGACCAGCCGCCCGCCATAAAACGCGCCGCCAAATCATCCAACAATTCAGGATGACTGGGTAAGGCGCCCGAATGTCCGAAGTTGCTGGGTGTCGAAACGAGCGGACGCCCGAAAATCTCCCCCCAAACCCGGTTCACCCACACCCGGGCCGTCAACGGGTTCTCCGCGCTCGCCACGCACGCAGCCAACTCCTTCCTCCCGCTGCCGTCTCGAAAGAGGCGGACTTCTCCACGGGAAAGCACCTCCAGGAAACGGCGCGGCTCAATTTCCCCTTTCCGCTCCGGATTTCCACGCAGGAAAACCTCCATATCGCGAACGTTCTCGCTGTCCTGAACGATGTGCAGCGTTTCCGGCGGCAAGTTCGTGGATTGAAGATCATCCTTCAGGGGGGATCCGTCCCTCGTTCGATTCACCATGCGGGTGCTGGCGAAGACTCCTGCCAGAGCATAGTAATCACGCGTGGAAATGGGATCGGACTTGTGGTCGTGACAGCGCGCGCAGGCCACGGTCAACCCGAGCATCGCCCGCGAAACCGTGTCAATTCGATCTTCCCATTCGTCGGCCTGCACTGCCAATCTCCCGCGATCGTAGTACTTGGGACCCAACCCAAGGAATCCCAATGCGGCCAGATCCATCGAATTCGTCCCGTCAATTCGATCCGCAGCCAGCTGCAAGCTCAGAAACCGATCGTAAGGCAGGTCACGATTGAAGGCGTCGATAACCCATCGCCGATACTTCCAGGCATTGGGATAAAAGTATTTCGTATCCGCCCCCACTTGATGGGCCTGATCCTCAGCGTATCGAGCCAAAGGAAGCCAAACACTGGCCCACCGCTCCCCGAATCGGGGGGAACTCAGCAGGGGATCGACGAAACGCTCCACCGCCCCAGGAGACCGATCCTTCAGGAAACGATTCAGATCCTCCGGATCGACCGGCAATCCCGTCAGGTCAAGCGCCAGCCTGCGCGCCAGCACGGCCCTCGGAGCCTGAGGCGAGGGTGACAATCCCTCTTGCTCCATCCGGGCCAGAACAAAGTAGTCCACAGGCTGTCGCGGCCAACGAATATTCTGAACCGCAGGACGCGGATGAAGAACAGGCCTTTGAAAGGCCCAAAAATTCCGCTCTAAATTCCAACCACGATCGGACCTCGCCTGAGCCGTTTCGGCCCTCAGCGATGAGCCAAACCAGCCCGAAGTGATGAATCCGGCCAGGAGCCAAACAGGCCAGAAATCCCTGATCACCACTTTGAACGCCCTTGGAGTTGGGAGGCTCGGCTTTGACCCGAGCGCGAGGGTCCCCGGCCTGTCCTTGACCAGAACACGATCAGGGGTCGCGGGGTTCATCCTCGAACACTACCCGGCACGACCGCGCCAGGCAATCAGAACATCCCTATTCCCGAAAGAGTTTCACCGTGATCGATCCGTCCCTTTTCACGTAGGCTCGAAAGAGCCCGTCCGTGTTGAACGAACTTGCGACTCGCCCGTTCTTGTCCAGACAAATGACTCCGCCCATGCCTCCGGCCGGCTTGAGCTTGCCTTGAATCACCTCGTCCGCCGCTGCCTGGACAGAGAGATTCCGATACTTCATGAGGGCCACGATGTCGTGGGTCACCGCGTAACGGATGAAAAACTCCCCGTGTCCCGTCGCGGAGATCCCGGCCGCCGCATTGTCCGCGTAGGTCCCGGCACCGATCATCGGCGAATCACCCACGCGACCGTATCGTTTGTAAGCCATGCCCCCGGTCGAGGTCCCGGCCGCCAGATCCCCCTTCGCGTCGCGAGCCACGGCGCCTACCGTGGACCAATGCGTGGACCGTGGTGGATCCACATTTCCCCGCGGCTTCTGTTTCGCCAAATGCTCCTGCAACTCCCGCCAGCGCTCCTCGGTCCTAAAATAGGAAGGGTCCACCATCTCCAAACCGTTTTCGCGCGCAAAAGTGTTGGCGCCTTCGCTCACCAAAAGAACGTGCTTGGTCTTGTCCATCACCGCGCGCGCGGCCGAAATCGGATTCTTCACGTGGGTCACGCCCGCCACGGCCCCAGCCTTCAGTCCGCGTCCTTCCATGATCGAGGCGTCGAGCTCGTTCTTTCCCTGCAAGGTGTAAACCGCACCCTTGCCGGCATTGAACACGGGATCATCTTCCATGCTGCGGATGCTGGCCTCGATGATATCCAAACTTGATCCGCCCCGGCGGTAGACCGCGAATCCCTCCTCAGCGGCGCGCTTCAATCCCGCCCTGGCCCGCTGTTCCCACTCGGGAGTGATGAGGGCGTCCTCGCGCGAGGCAGCACCGCCATGGATCACCAACACCACATCCTGCTCTTGCGCGAGTGCCACGACCGAAGCCGCGGCGGCCGCCACGAAGATGAAAAAGGAAAGCATCTTGTTCATATTTGGAAAAATCACACCGGACGTTTGACTGGGAACCGCCTGAGCCGCATATTTCATACTTAACTTGAATCCGCGACAGTACGCCGCGTGAGGGCACGCGGCGTACTACAATCGCGACTGCCTCCGTGTTTGTAGGCCCGGTGTCCTCACCGGGCGTCCCGTGCATGAAATATCCGGGCTAAGCCCTCGAAACGGTTTCGATTGCATGGGTCTCGGTTCAGGGACTGGATTTCCCCCGACTCTTCTCAACCCGACCCATGAGGTCAAGCATGCCTGCGCACGCGCCGAGGATCTCTTAAACTCTGGTTCAGGCGTTCCGTCGTTCCTGATCCCAATCGCGTCACCGGGGATCGGCATGAACGCTCAAGGCGCGGGCTGATTCACGACCGCACTGGGTCGAGCTTCCGGACACCCCCCCGGTTGCACGCCCCAGCGGAACATTGCGCCGGACGCGGCTGGTTGGTAAATCCCTCTCATGCATTCCCCGGAACCGCCTCCTGGCGACAAGATTCATAGCGAAACGTTCCTGCACAGCCTGATGCGCAAGCAGCTTCGATTGTCGGTCGCCTGCGCCGCCGCTTTCCTGGCCGGACTCATGGCCCTGCCGTTGCTGAATTATTTCGCCCCCGAGTTGATGGCCGCGCGAGTTTTTGGCTTCACCCTGAGCTGGCTGATTCTGGGCGTGCTCTTTTTTCCCTATGTCTGGCTCGTTTCCTGGATCTTCATCCGCAAGTCCATTGCCCTCGAGGAGTCCGAAGTGGCGGAAGTCCAGGAAAGCAACACCCGGGAAGGCGGTTCACGATGAGCGATTCGATGGGCCTGTTGGGGGTGATTGCCGTGGATCCATGGATCCTCGGGTTGAGCGTGGTCACGGTGGTGGTCACGATTTGGATGGGGTTCTGGTCGGCCAGAAAAGCCAAGACGGCGAGCGATTTCTTCGTGGCCGGCCGCAGCGTGAGTGTCGGCTGGAATGCCAGCGCCATTTCGGGGGAGTACCTCAGCGCCGCGAGTTTCATGGGGGTCGCCGGCATGGTCATGAGCAGCGGGTATGACGCGCTGTGGTATCCGGTGTGTTACGCTTGCGGTTATCTGTTTCTGTTGCTGTTCATCGCCGGTCCCTTGAGGAGATTCGGGGCTTACACGATCCCGGATTTCGCCGAGGGCCGGTTCGATTCCCCCCTCTTTCGGAAGATCGCGGTGATCTTCGTTTTGTTCATCGGCTTCTTTTACACCATGCCGCAAATGAAGGGGGCGGGCACGACGCTCTCCTACATCTTCCAAAGCGTCGATCTGCGAGGAGGCGCCTTGGAAATGCTGGCGCCTCGTAACGACCAAGGTGAAGCGCTGAAAGGATTCCCCTATTGGGCGGGAGTCCTCATCGTGGGCGCGGTGATTACGTTGAACGTGGCCCTCGGAGGCATGAAAGGCATCACGCTGGTTCAGGCTTTCCAGTACTGGGCGAAAATGTTCGCGATTTCCGTCCCTATCTTCGTGCTCATGGCGGTTCATGGCCACTATGGCCGGCAACTCGGGCAAAACGACCGGACAGGAGCACCTCCCTCCCCGTCTGCCACCGTGGCCGAAGCGCCATCCGATCCCTACGGAGTATCGGCTCGCGCCGCGCTTCCGGCCAAGGCCCCTTCGGATTCAACCTGGATTTCACCGTTTGGCCCTCTGACCACCAAAGCCGCGAAGGCGGCGGGGCTATCGGGAGACGAGGCCAAGCCGTATGCCTTGCTCTACACCTATTCCCTCATCATCGCACTCGTTTGCGGCACGGCGGGACTTCCCCACATCCTGGTCCGCTTCTACACAAATCCGGATGGGGTGGCGGCGAAGCGAACCACGATGTGGGTCATGATCCTGATCGGGGTGTTTTATTTGTTCCCGCCGGTGTTCGGGGTCATGGGGCGCAACCTCATGCCATCCTTGTACGAGGGCACTGGCGCGAAAGGCACCGACAAGGTTGTGCTCGAACTGCCACGCGTGCTGAACGCGGGCACGGGCGCCCCCTCGGCGGCGACGGTCAAAGCCGGATCGTCCGCGTCTGCCGCCCAATCTTCCGGGGTCCTCGGGAGCATTCTGAGCGGCATCACCTGCGCGGGAGCCTTCGCCGCGTTCATGAGCACTTTTAGCGGATTGCTGGTCTCCATGACCGGGGCGCTGGCGCATGACGTCTATGGACGGATGTGGCGTCCTCAATCGACGCCTGAGGAACGCATGCGCATGTTCAAGATTGCGGCCTTCGTAGTGGGTGGAGTTTCGATTCTGCTGGGTTCGCAAGTCGAGAGACTGCAGATCAATTTCATGGTGGGCCAGGCCTTCGCCATCGCCGCGGCGAGTTATTTTCCTCTGCTCTTCATGAGTTGCTGGTGGCGGGGCATGACCATGACCGGAGCGGCCACCGGCATGCTGGTGGGAGGCGTGAGTGCCCTGGCGGCGGTTACTCTGACCAACTTCAGCGACCTCAAGTGGATCGATCTGGACCCGTTTTGGGCGGCGCATCCCCTGCTCAGAATTCTCTGCGAGCAGCCGGCGATTTGGGCCGTGCCGCTGGCGATCCTCCTGATGATCGTGGTGTCGAAAGCCACTTCAGCTTCGATTCCCAACGACATTCGCATGAAAATGCTGGTGCTTCACGCGCCGGAACAGTTGGGCTTGAAGCAGGAGTACATTCAAGAACACCAAGGTCATTGAATTCCTGGCCCGTCATCGAGCGGGAATTCCAGCGGGCCTCGCGCCAGGCCACGACCTGGCATCTAAGGCTGTTTTTCGCGGCGATTTGCACGGCATCGCTCACCGCAGCCATCTTGCTGGGCGGATTAAGCTCCAACCTCGACGGCCGCCTCCCCTTGGGGTTTCTCACCGCAACCGTGTTCCTCGCCAGCCTCGGAGCCGGCGCATTCCTCACTTCCGACGCGCTCAGTGCGGAACACCGGGAAGGGAACTTGATCCTGCTTTTATTAACCCCGCTCCGCGGACGCGACGTCGTCCTGGGCAAACTCGTCATCCTGGCTGGGCAAACCACGGGGGCGTGGCTCGCGATTTCGCCCGTCTTCATGATTCCGTTATTGATGGGCGGTATCGAGGGGTGGGAGGTGGCGAGAACACTCGCCGCGCTCTTCAGCACAATGATGCTCTCTCTGGCGTGCGGCCTGTACGCATCCTCGAAACCGGACACCCATCGCGCTCCCCTTTTCACCAGCTTGCTCTGGCTCTTTGTCATTGGTGCTCTCCCCGGCGTTGCCTGGATCTTCTCGAGATCCAATGACCTTGAACTCGCAGCCGCCCTCTGCGCGATCCTGACTCCCCTGGGGGCCCTCTTCCACGCCAAGGCATCCCTCTACAACGCGCCTACGGGTCAAGGTGCGGCCCATTACTGGGCCGCGCTGGGGGCCCAGTGGATCGGAGTCGGCATCTTCATCCTTCAGGCAGGGTTGAACACCCAACGCCTGGCCCGGCTTCCCCTTGCCCAGCAGGTCGTGGAAACGCCTCCCGCCTCGTCGACGTCCAGTCCGCGCCATGGCAGAGTCACGAAGAAAGAAAATCGGTTCCCCGAGTTCTGGGACCGGCTGATGCAGGCCGCCACTTCGGGATCACTCCTCATGAATTGGCTCACGGCCGTCTGGGTGGTTCTCGCTTTGACCCAACTCTTGAACTCGTCGGAAGAAGGCCATGCTGCATTGGTGGGACTCCCTCTCGTCATCGGAATGGTCGCGAGAATCAAAGCCCTGATGTCCGGCGTTCAGCCCTGGCATGAGATGAGGCGGAGCGGTCTGCTGGAACTCGTTTCCACCACGCCTTGTGGCAGCGCTCGCCTGACGGAAGGTTTCATGGAAACCTTCATTCGTCGGCAAAGAGGTTTACTGGTCCTTCTCACGCTCGCAAGCCTCCTGCTTCCGTTCTCCATGCTCGTCCAGCAGTCCGGCAAGGGTTCGCTTGAAACGATGCGAACCCTCGCGCTCATCAGTGCCGCGGGTCCCGTGCTCGTGGTTTTTTCCGACTTCGACACGATGCGCTGGCTCTCCATGAAAGCCGGACTTTCCCAGCCCACGGTCTTGCGCGGATTGTCCCGGGCCTTTGGAATGCTTTACCTGGGGCCTTGCCTTCTGGTCACGATCGCCGTCCTGGTCAGCTTCAAGTTCGAGTAGTTGTCGGATTCTGTTTTCGTGACCGTCGTCTATTACGGTTTGACGATCGCCTACAATACCGAACTCAAGCGGCGCTGCCGAAAGTGGCTGGAGGGACGGACCGGCGGGACGCCCGTCACGGCTTGAACGAAGCGGGACTGGCGGGCGACAGGATCTTGGTTTCCGCCTCGAACTTGATGCGTTCGAAAAACTCCGCCTGCTGCGCCTGAAAAGCCTGTCGGCGGAGGGTTTTCTTCAGATCTTCCGCCACTTTCTCGTACTCGACCTTCTCCGCCGGAATGCGTTCGCTGAGCTTGATGATGTGGTAGCCGTACTGCGTGGTGACGATGTCGCTCACCTCGTTGGGTTTGAGCGCGAAAGCGGCCGCCTCGAATTCCGGGACCATCTGCCCGCGAGGGAACGTGTATTCGCCTCCGCTGTCCTTCGAGCCCGGATCCTCGGAGAATTCCTTCGCCAGTTTCCCGAAATCCTCGCCCTTTTTCGCCCGCGCCAGGACTTTTTCCATGAGCTTCTTCTTCTCCTTCTTCTGGGCCTCCGCCAGGGGCTCGCCCGACTTGAGATCCTGGGTGGTGATCAGGATGTGGCTGGCGCGGAGCTGCTCCGGCTTGGAAAATTTGGACGCGTTTTCCGTATAGAACTCGCGGGCCTTCTCGTCCGAGATCGGCGTCAGGGCGGCGGCTTCGCGCTCGACCACCATTTCCAAGGTCATCTGCTCGGCATAGCGATTCTGCAGAGATTCCACGGACATCCCGCTTTGAGTGACCTGATGCTTGAAGATTTCCTCGGTGCCGGCTTGCTTGCGCGCGTTGGCCACGAACTCGTCTGCCTTCTTGGCGGCGTCCGCCTTCTCCGCGGCCGTCGCCTTGCCCACGAGGATGCGGGTGATGACCAACCGGTCGAGCAACTGATTCACGATGTCGGCCTTTTGGGAGTCCGGAATCGTTTGCCCGCGCAACCTCGCGTTCGCGGCCGTCTGGCGAAAAGCCTCGTCCACCTCGCTTTTTTTGATTTCGAAGCCTTTCCCCTTGGCCAGCACGGGGTCGGCCACAGCCTCGGCGGCACTGCCGCGAAAGAGTCCCAACATCAAAGCGAGCGCAGCCAAGCAGAGCGATTTTGTTTTCATGATTTAGAATTGGACGACGCGAACGTTTGAAATGTCGGCGTCTTGGGTGATTTCGGAGAGCAACGCCGCGGGAGGAGCGCTGTCGATATTGAGCACCGTGAGGGCCTGGCCTCCCTGGGTGTCCCGGCTCAGGCTCATGCCCGCGATATTGACGCGGTGCTTCGCCATCAACGTACCCACATAGCCCACGATGCCCGGGCGATCCTTGTTGTTCATCAACAAAAGGATTCCGGAAGGCACCACTTCGACGGGTTGGGAATGGATGCGCACGATGCGCGACTCATTGTGGCCGCCGAAGAAAGTCCCTCCGGCCGAGGCCGTTTTGCCTTGGTCGCACACGGTCGCCACGTGCAGCCATTCGTTGAAATCGGTTTCCTCGTTCGACTTGACCTCTTCTACGGTAAGCCCGAGCCGTTGCGCGAGGGTTCGCACGTTCACTTGATTGACATCCTGCCCGCCCGCGCCTTCGAGGAATCCTTTCAACACCGCGCGGGTGACCGGATCGGTCGGAACCTCCTGAGCCTTGCCGCCGTAGGTGACGATGACGCGTTCGTTGCGTTTGGGCGCAATCTGCGCCAGCAAGCGCCCAAGTTTTTCCCCCAAGGCGAGGTAAGGCTTGACCTGTTCGTAAGTCTTCGCGTCGAGATTCGGAAGGTTGACCGCGTTCCGAACCTCCCCTTGCAGCAAGTAATCCGTGATCGCTTCCGCCACCTCGATGCCCACGTTGTCTTGCGCTTCTTCCGTGCTCGCGCCGAGATGGGGCGTCATGATGACTTCCGGCAAGGCTCGCAACGGAGAATCTTTGGCCAGAGGCTCCACTTCGTACACGTCCAGGGCAGCCCCCGCCACCTGGCCCGCTTTGATCGCCTCGATGAGGTCGGCTTCGCTGATGATACCCCCTCGCGCGCAGTTCAACAGCCGCACGCCGGGCTTCATTTTGGCGAAGGTATCCCGATTGAGCATGTTGCGCGTTTGATCGGTAAGCGGCATGTGCACGGTGATGAAATCGGACGCGGCGTAAATAGCGTCCAATTCCGCCAATTCCACCTGCATCGCCCGCGCGCGAGAAAGAGCGAGATAAGGATCGTAGGCGAGCACGCGCATGCCGAACGCAATGGCGCGCCGCGCCACCTCGCTCCCGATGCGGCCCATGCCAAGAATGCCGAGGGTTTTCTTGTAGAGTTCGACGCCTTGAAAGGATTTTCGATTCCACTCGCCCGCTTTCATGGAGGAATGGGCCTGGGGAATCCTGCGCGCCAAGGCCATGAGCATGGAAAACGTGAGTTCCGCAGTGGAAATGGTGTTGCCGCCGGGCGTGTTCATCACCACCACACCGCGCTGCGTGGCCGCATCGACATCGACGTTATCCACCCCCACTCCGGCCCGGCCCACCACGCGAAGTTTCGGCGCCGCCTCGATGACTTTTCGTGTGATCTTCGTTTCCGACCGCACCACGATGGCCGAGACATCCGCCACCACGGGCAGCAATGCATCCTCGGTCAATCGCTTCTCCAGCACTTGCACCTGAAACTCAGAACGTTGCTGAAAGAGGGCCACGCCCTTGGCTGAAACCGGGTCACAGACAAGTATTTTCATTTCGAATCAATGGTCCCGCCTTTCCTGGCGGCCCGGCACTGTAGGTAGGGCTCGCGGGACGGTCAAACCTAGACTCCTCGGCCTGCGGACGCACGGTGCATCCCGATGTTGCCGGTGATGCAGGTAGGGCGCGTCCGTCCCGGCGCGCCGCCGGAGCATGATGTTTTGCATCCCGTGGGCGGCGGGCTGGGACAGGCCCGCCCTACCAACAACATCGG
>VHDF01000068.1 GCA_016871495.1 Verrucomicrobiota bacterium
TTGGCATAGTGGAAACTCTGGAGGCCAGACCCACCCGGTGAAGCAGAAGGCAGCGAATGCGTGGGGTTTGTACGACATGATTGGGAATGTTTGGGAATGGTGTTCGGACTGGCAAGGACCCTATCCGAGCGAAAGCGCGATGGACCCGACGGGTCCCGGATCGGGCTCTAGCCGCGTGGGCCACGGGGGCTGCTGGGGCAACGACGCCAGGAACACGCGCTCCGTCTGCCGGTGGTGGGGGGACCCAGGCAACCGCAGCGTCGGATTGGGCTTCCGTCCCGCCCTCAGTTCACAAGGCTTCTCCAACCCCCTTCCCTCAACCAGATGAATCAGCCTTGGCTGGAGTGTAACAAAGTACAACAGCGAGATTGCACTTCAGTGCGCTTTCAGGTAGTTTCCAGGTTCGGGCTACAAATGCACTTTTACCCCGTGTTTACCGAGTCATAACGCACAAAGGCGCACTCGTTGCGCAAGCCTCGTTACGGATTCGTAAACCGTAGGTCGTCGGTTCGATCCCGACCATTGGCTCCAGCATCGCTTGAACATGAACCTGAACCACGATTCCAGCACCATCATTCAGAAAACGCGCGATCTTTGCCAGGCGATCCTCGAGGATCCCGGTTATCTCGACATGCGAAACAGCATCGAGCTGTTCATGGCCGACGAGGCCGCCAAAGAGGATTATCGCTGGGTCGTCGAACAAGGCGAATATCTCCAGCATAAACAACAAATGGGTTCCTCGCTCGATGATCGCGAAATCCAGGAGTTCGAATCCCGCCGATCCGCTCTGGTCGCGAATGCCAAGGCAAAAGCCTTTCTCGACGCCCAGCAGTCCATCCAGGCGGTTCACGAATCCGTCGGCAAGTACGTCGCCAAGACCTTCGAACTCGGCCGCCTCCCGCAATCCTCGGATTTCGAGTCCGAAAGTTGCGGACCTTCCTGCGGCTGCCACTGACTGCGATGGCGGTGAAGGTTTCGTTCGTCATTCCAACGCTGAACGAAGCCGGGCAACTCCCCCTAACCCTCGCCTCCTTGCCAAGCCTGGGCGGGGATTTTGAATGCTGCATCGCCGATGGCGGCAGCTTGGACTCAAGCCGGGACCGGGCGCTCCATGCAGGGGCACGCTGGATCGAATGTGCTGAGCCAGGACGTGGAAAACAGCTCAACGCTGGCGCCTTCCAAGCGCAAGGGGACGTTCTCGTTTTCCTTCACGCCGATACTCGAATGCTCCCCGGTGCGGTCCATTCGATGCTGCGCGCCCTTGGCGACAAACGCTTGGTGGGTGGAGCCTTTCAAAGGCGTTTTGATCATCCCTCTCTCTTCTTGCGAGCAACTTGCTGGCTGGCCGATGCGCGCGGGGAATCCTGGGGCTGGTTTTTCGGAGACCAATGCCAATTTGTCCGGCGCGAGGTCTTCCTTCAGTTGGGGGGCTACGTGGACTGGCCCAGGTTCGAGGATCTCGATTTCGCAAGGCGCCTGGCACGAATCGGAAAGACCTGCCTCATCCGTCCTGGCGTCATTTCGTCCGGACGGCGATTTGGCGATCACCCGGTCCGGCGAACGCTGAAGGACTTTGGGCTGACACTTCGTTACTGGGCGGGCGGCGCTCAGGGCGCCGGCACGAACACCGCACGGTAGAATCGGAAGACATCGCTTACCGAGTTGGTATCGCGCAACGAAGCCGCCACCGTCCCGCCACGAGGAACGACGAGGTTGGTCGTGGCGACACTGAACCAGTCCAGCATGTTGGTGGAGGCCTGAAGCGTGTAGGCGCCGCTCTGTTGCGCCGCCATGGTGAGTCCAAACGCTTCGCCCGGTCCACCGCTGAAGCCGGCGCTGCTCAGCAGGCGCAAAGGCACGTCCAGCGCGTAGCTCAACTTCACACGCCCGGCCGCACCACCGATTCCGTCCACCGCGATATAATACACCGTCCCGGCGGTGGCGGTGAACCGAACCAGACTGGTGGCGCCGTTGGGACCGCTGTTATCATCGCAGGCGACCAGGGTGAGACTTTCGAAATCGGCCCCCGAGCCTGTGTACACCGCGAGGACCGTGTCGAATTCGCTGCCTCCCGTGCTCACCAACAGGCTGCCATCCGCCTCGGCTTGATAAGTGAACCATTGGCTGGCACCGCCAATGACGCCGCAATGGTTGGGTTCGTTCGCTTCCGTGGTGGATCCGAAGGAATTGAACACTTGGGATCCGGAATATCCGCGCGCGACGGCCGTTCCTGCCTTAATCAGCCTTTGGGCCTCGAATCCACCCGGCAAGACGAAGCCGGCTCGATGGTTACCACGGTTCACACCCGCAGCGGCTCCTCCGCTCCCGCCTCCGCCCGGCGTGGCATCCGCAAATTTATCTTCGGGTGAAACGCCCGTGGCAGCACCTCCAGCCTCATTCACGCCTATGACCAGCTTGGCCGGGGCACTGCGGACGGCGGCCTGGCCGTTGGACACTTCGACCTGATAACGAGCGACGTCGAGTTCGCCGACATTGCTGAGGTTCAGCACACGGTCGTTCCGGCCCGGCATCAGAACCCCGTCTTTGAACCACTGGTAGGTCAACGGTGCCCCGCCATCGTCCACCGCGGTCACGGTGAAGGTCGCGGTCCCGCCCGCCAGCACGGTTTGATCCCGCGGAGTCGAGGTGATCCGGGGCACACGAACGATCGTGGCCTGGAAACTCCAACTCAACACGACGGTGCCGCCGACGCCACCCACCCCATCCACGGCGATGGCGTATTCTGCTCCGCCCGATACATTGAAGCGGACGGCGCTGGTCAAGAAACCGCCACCGTCCTCGTCACTCGCAATCGACGCGAGCGAACTGACGGAATTTCCGAGATAGACCGCCAGCACCGTGTCGAAGCTGCTGCCGGTGGTGTTGAAAGAAGCGATCCCGTCCCCGGGCGCCACCCAGCGAGCCCAAACCGACCTGGCTGGACGCCGGTTTGCATGGAAGGGTTCACCGGGTTGGGCGGTGGCCAGGGTGCTGCTGCCCTTGAGTGATCCGAAAGGCCCCGGCAAAACCACCCGATCTTCGAAATTGTCCCCGAAGACAGTCTCCTCGACGAGCACGACGATCAGGGCTGGATCGCTGGTGGTGGTGCCCGAAGGGGAACGAACGACGACCGTGTAGCTGCCCGAGTCCTCGGGTCGCACATTGTCTCGAACCAGGGTATCGCTGGTTTCACCGGGGATATTCACACCGTTCAACCTCCACTGATAAGAGAACGGGCCGTCTCCGTTGACGCGAACGTGGAGGGAGATGCGTTCCCCGGCCCGCACGGTCTGTCCTTGCGGCTGTTCGCCGATCGAAGGGGGCACGAGGACGGTCAGAGTGACGGCGTCGCTCGTGACATCGCCCGCCAGGTTGCTGATCCGGACGGAATAACTTCCCCCTCTCTCACGGGTCACATTTTGGAGGAACAAGGTTCGCGACTCCGCCCCGGGGATTTTGGTTCCATTGAAGAGCCATTCGAAATGGAGCGGTGTCGTACCATTCGGCGCCACGCTCAAAGAGACATTTTCCCCCTGCAGCACCGTTTGCGGAGTGGGAGGAGTAATGATGGTGGGCGGAATGATAACCTGAAGCGTGGCGCTTTCACTGCGCGCCGCGCCCGCGAGATTGGAAACTTCGACCGAATACCGGCCGGAATCATCGAACGCCACGCTCCGGAGGACCAACCGGTCTTGAGTCGCTCCCTCAATGGGGGTTTGATTGAAAAACCAACGTTAAACAAGCCCGATGCCCCGGGCGACAACAGTGAACTCCGCATCCTTGCCCGTGGCGAGCACGAGCGAAGCCGGCGGAGTCACGATTTCCGGTTTGTCAGGAACCACCGTAACCTTGAACTCCGTGCTGGCCTCTCCCCCGTCCGCATCCGTCACCGTCAACACCACCACGCTGTCGCCGGCTTGACCTGGGGTGGGCGTCAATCGCAGGGTTTTCGTTGAGCCCGCTCCAGAAACGATGAGTCCTGGCACCGGCAGCAAACTCGGATTGGAGCTGCGTGCCGTGAATTTCAGGACGGCGGGCGGAGTTTCCAAGTCCTCGACTTTGAACTCGACGGATCCGGCCGTCGCGCTGGCCGGGATGCGGAGGTCGTCGATTTTAGAGATCGAGGGGAGATCGTTCACGGGCCTGACGGTGACGAGAATGGCGCGCTCGGAAACGCCGCCGTTGCGATCCTCCACTCGCACCCGCAAGGTGGTTACCCCAAACTGATTGGGGAGCGGAGCGAACTTCAGTAATCAATTCACGCCGAACCCCTCGATCTGAATGCCCGTGCCGGGCACGAGCGCGTCATTCGAGGAGTTCACTAAGACCTTGAGCGAGGTTGCGGGATCTTCGGCATCCGCCACGCCAAATTCCACCATCACGGGCGGCTGATCTTCGTCGAGCACCACTGGCGGCACTACCGAGATTTCGGGGAGATCGTTGATGAATTCCACGAAAACCTCAAAGGACGTGGAACTTTCCACCGAGCCGTCCAGCGCGGTTAGGGTCACGATGGAAGAGCCCGATTTCCCGTCCGCCGGCCGAATTTTGACGACGCGGCGCGATCCCGTGCCTTCGATCACGACATGGGCCTGCGGAATCAAAGATGAATCGGAAGAATCCACCCGGAATTTCAGCGTATTCAAGTCGCTATCCACATCATTCAGCACCCAATCCAGAGGCGGCAACGGCGTGTTCTCCTTCGTCTTCTGGTTCGGAATCTTCCCCACCACGGGCGGATCATTCACGGGCCGGACGGTCAAAAGGAAGGTGCGGCTGTCCGGAACGCCGGTATTGTCGCGCACGATGACCGTAACGTGGGCCGAACCGGAGGCGTTGGGGAGTGGCTTGACGCGAAGTCGCGCGCCCGTCGTGACCCGCGTGACTTGGAATGATGAAGCATCGAGAAGCAAGGAGTTGTCCGAACTCAAATCGTAGGTCATGAACCCAATCGGCGAATCTAGATCGGACACCACCAAATCCAGCTCCAAAGTAGCGTCCTCATCCATGGATTGCGCTCCCAGCGGAGCGAGCGAGGGAGGGTCGTTGGAAGGAAGGACGCGGATCTTGAAGCTTTGGCTCGAACTCAAAACGCCGTCGCGGATCTTGACGGTGACCTCCGACTCCCCGGCGGCGTCGCGCAGAGGCGTCAGCACCAAGGTTCTTGAGGCGCCTGTTCCCAGCACACTGGTCGAGACGACGGGTGGATCGCTGACTGAAACGTCCAATGTCAGCAGGTCGGCCACGGTATCGGGATCAAAAAGGTTGAGCGGCACGAAGACCGGCAGGCCGTCCTCGTCGGTCAACGCGCTGCCCAACGGGGCGAGGTGGGGCGGATCGTTAACCGGCGTCACCGTGACCACGAAATTCATCGTAAAAGCCGCCCCGCCATCATCGGTCACCGTCACGGAGATGGTGGCCGTGCCGTTGGCATCCGCGACGGGCGCGAAATCGATGACACCGACGGCGGCGGGACTCGTGTAAGTCACGGTCGGGTTCGGCACAATGGAGGTGTCGCTTGAGACGGCGGTGACCGTCAGGACCTGGACTTCGTCGGGAGCGCCGGAAGAAATCCCGGAGAGCGGTACGGTCTGCAAAGGGGCGTCCTCTGGAATCGTGAGCGGGGAAAGAACGCCGAGCGTGGGCGGATCATTGAGTGGAACGAAGGTAACGGTGAAGGTGGCGGGTGTTCCACCCTCCCAATTCAAGGCTCCCTGGATGAGCATCGTGGGCGCGCTGCTAACCACGGCCCCGGTCACTTTCAATTCCCCAAACAAGCCGATCGTGGTCGCCGAGACGCCGGCCAGTGTCAAGTTGTTCGCGGTGATTTCCAGTGTAACCAGGCCACTCGTCCCCTGGCCCATCAAGATACGGTCCACCGTCGCGGCCACATCCAGGGTTACGGTGTAAGTGCCATTGACATTGATCACCACCTCGTCCCCGGGGAGGGCCTGTCCCCGCCCGCCGCCCACGGGATGCAAAACATCATGCTCCGGCGGCGCGCCGGGACGGACGCGCCCTACCTGCATCACCGGCAACATCGGGATGCACCGGTCCGAGGCGGCGCATCCAGAGGTTGTGGGTGACCGGGTTGTCGTGGTCACGTCGAAAGCCCTGTCTGCTGTGGCGAAGGCTGCCCAGCTTGCGGGGCGATGAAGGGAACCCGGCGCGTGGAGAGCATGGGAGGGCCTCGTTCTTCACCCGCCGGGCCGTCGGCGATACGGCAGGTTGGGCAGCCTGCATTACTCTGCCGCCAACCTCGGAATGGACCGGCCATGGAAACCCAACCGCCGAAGTCCCGCGACCGCGGCGAAAACCAACCGGCCCGCTTGCCCCCCGGTTTACCCAGCTCTTCTCGACATCGATTCCAGCCCATCAAGGGGTCATGAGACCACATCGAGGGAAACTGACAGGAAAACCTGTCAAACGGCAAAGGGCGCTAGAACTCGATACGCTGTCCGAACCGCACTTTTGCGTCCTTCCACGGTCTTGCCAAAGGTATCGTCCTCCACCTCGATACAAACCGGACCGGCATAGTTCGTTTCCATCAAAGCACCCATAAACCGGCTCCAGTCCATCTCCCCAAATCCGGGAATCCGGGGTTGATGCCAGAACAGCGGATGCGAAAACACCCCATGTTCGTTGAGCCGGTCTTGATGCACGCGAACATCCTTGGCATGGACGTGGAAAATCTTGCCCTGAAACTCCCGCAACGGACTCGCCGGATCCATCTGCTGCAACACCAAGTGGGAGGGATCGTAGTTCAATCCAAAGTGCTTCGACGGAATGTCGTTGAACATCCGCCGCCACACCGACGGCGATACCGCCAGATTCTTACCCCCCGGCCACTCGTCCCGCGTGAACAACATCGGACAGTTTTCGATTCCAATGCGGATCCCGTGATCTTCGGCAAAGCGGATCAAAGGACGCCAAACCTTGAGAAATCTCGGCCAGTTTTCGTCGATCGACTTGGTCCAGTCCCGCCCGACGAAGGTGTTGACAGTGCCCAACCGCAACCGCTCCGCCCCGAGGATGACCTTTTTCAAGTGAGAGACGGCGACCTGGCTGACCTGGGGATCCGGGTCGAGCGGATTCGGATAATAACCAAGCCCGCTGATGGACAACCCGCGGGAGGCGAAGCGTTCGCGAATTTCCTCGGCCCGTCCTTCGGTCAAGCCGACGACATCGACGTGGGTTACACCCGCGAATTTCCTTTCAGCCTTCCCCACGGGCCAGCACATGAGCTCGATGCAATCGAACCCTTCCTCGGCGGCAAAATCGACCCACTGCTCCAACGTCAGTTCGGGAAGAATGGCGGAAACGACTCCAAGCTTGAATCGGGATGTTTGGGACATAGGTGCTAGGCGAAATCCCCCCAAGGCTCTTCGCGGTCGTGGTCAGTCTTTGAACTCTGTCTGGATCGGCGATCACAGGCGAGTTCTGCGATCGTCATGTCCATCCTCTGCTCTGGAGGGTTTCTTTCGATGATTGAACAGGAGGGGGACGGAGCAATCAAGGTTTTCCCCATTTCGGCCAGGCGGACCCAACTCGAGCTTTTCAGAAGGCGGCTGACGGAGGCTCCGGAGGCTTTCGTTGATCCATTCCCGAAATATTCGCTGCACACGATTTGCCGTTTCGAGCCAAAGAACTCCGCCGGGCCGGGGTGCGGAATGGTGAGTAACTGTTACATCAAGTGATGTCGGGAGGTTCAACGCGCCCGATGGTGGGTGGGTAGATGGGACGCCACGCCGACGCGCACTGACAGAGGCGGTCGTTGAGCGAGTTCTTTGAACGCTGCCGTCCTCCACGCGGTGGCCGAAGGAATTGATGGGTTCCGGAACCCGTGTCAAGTGCGCCACGAAGGGGATCGCTCGGGGTGGTTCAGGCTGGCCTGGCCTTTTCAGATCGAGGGAGAACGGGACGCCCGGTGAGGACACCGGGCCTCCAGACACAGAGGTCGTCGGGATGGTAGGCCGCGTACCCTCACGCAGCGCACTGTCGCGGTTTCAACCTCCCGGCTCACTTGATGCTCATGTTCGTCGGGAGGGCTAGACAGCCGCCTGCTCCTCGACGCGCGCAAACAGCCAAAGCGCGTCCGCGAGCCGGTTGAGGAAACGAAGGATTTCCGGATTCATCCTCTCTTCCGCGGAACGCAAATCGAGCACCCTGCGCTCCGCGCGGCGGCAGACGACGCGTGCCCAATCGAAAAAGCCCGCGGCTTTCGTTCCACCCGGCGTGGCCCAGCCACGATAGGTAATGTTCCGCTCTTCGATCGCCGCCACCCATCCGTCCACTTCAGACACCTGCGCGGACGAGATGGAAGAAAACCCGTCCCGTTCGTATCGTTCCCGGTCTTCCGGATCCGTGGCGAGCTCACCCATCAGCACGACCAACTGTTTTTGCGCCCACAGGAGCTTGTCGTTCAGCCCGGCTTCGCCGCACCAAGCGCGTGCCATTCCCAGGGCGGCATTGAGTTCGTCCACAGCGCCGACTGCCTCCACGCGAACGTGGTTCTTCGGCACCCGACGGTTGTACAAGAGTCCCGTCGTGCCGTCGTCGCCGGTGCGTGTGGCGATGCTCATGAATGATGCCTCAACCTCGCGCCAGCACTTCCTTCACGGGTTTGCCCAGGCCGTCGCGGGTCACGTAAAACGGGCGTTTCTCGATCTCGTAACTCGTCTTGGGCGAAATGCCCAGCGCATGGAAGATCGTCGCATGAAGGTCCTCGATGACCACCCGTCCTTCCAGGGTCCGGCAAGGACGTTCCTCGGCTGTCTTGCCGTGCAAATAGCCTTTCTTGACGCCGCCTCCGAACAGCAGCACCGAACCGGCATCCGTAAAATGCCGGTGCATGCCATAATGTTTGGGATCTTGGATCACATCCGGCACCTCGACTTGATCCTTCACTTTCTTGTCGGGTTTGCCTTCCGTCATCATGTCCCGGCTGAATTCGCTCGCCAGCACCACCAGCGTTCGGTCCAGCATTCCACGCTCCTCCAAATCCAGGATCAGTTGCGAGACGGGGCTGTCGATTTGCTTTTTCATATCGACGAGCCGGCTGTGCCCGTTTTCGTGCGTATCCCAGTTGAGAAAGGGGATGTACTCGGTGGTCACTTCGATAAAGCGAGCGCCAGCCTCGACCAGCCGTCGGGCCAGCAAACACCCCAAACCGAATCGGGCCATGTTCTGCTTCTCGTAAGAACCGTCCCTCGACAACGCGGCGCGTGACGCTTTCGAGAAGTCGTATCCACCCGGGACATACTTCGCCACCATTTCCTTGGACTCCAGTGTGAGATCGAAGGCTTTGGCGGCGGGTGAAGTCAACAAGCGGTGCGCGTTGTCCATGGACCGCAGGAAGGATTCGCGCTGATACCCGCTGCCATGCTGGCCGATGGGACTCGCCTCCAGCAAACGCTTGTAAAATTGGTTGCGATCCTCGAAGCGCCCCGGGCTCATTCCCGCGGGAGGACGCACGCTTTCCGCCGCCAGATCCGGGAACGCAATGTTGAAAGGTCCGTACTCGCTCCCATAAAACCCCGCGCTATGAAACGCCTTCAGCTCCTCCCCTTCTCCCACGTCGTAGCGTTGTCCGATGTTGATGAACGCCGGCACTGCGGGATCGCGGGGCCCCAGCGTTCGCGACACCATCGAGCCCAAATGCGGGGCGGCCACTGTTTGGGGGGGCGCATATCCCGTATGCCACTGGTATTGGTGCCGCGTATGCAGGATGAATCCCAGGTCCCCGGCGGTGTAAGAACGGATCAGCGTGCCCCGATCCATGATCCGCGCCATTTTGTCCAAGCCTTCCGAAATCTTGATTGAATCCACCACGGTGTCGATGGCGGGGAAGGTACTCAGCACCTGGTCGGGTTTGAGCCCCTTTTCATAGGGTGTATAACGCTTGGGATCGAACGTTTCCGTGCTCGCCATCCCTCCTCCCATCCAAAGCACGATCACCGCGTCGGCTGTGGGCGCGATCTTGGGAACAGTTTCAGCGAACCCTTGACGCGGATAGCCGGCGGCGAGAGCGGACAACGTGGCGGCACTGGCGGTTCTCAGAAAGTCCCGGCGAGGCTGCAGAAACCCTGTTTTCATAGGCAATTCAGTAAATGAGTTGAAATTCAGGCAACATCAGCAGGCTCCAGAGAAGGTCTTCCACTCCTTCCTGCTTGGGTGGCAGTCCGGCCAGTTCTCGCGATGCCGAGGCCTCGACGGCATTGGGCGCGCGCCCGAGCGCGCGCAGATACAGCTCGCGAACCAAGGCGTCCGTGGATCGTGGACCGGCGGCCAGCAATTGTTCCGCGCCCCGTTTCACCAGCGAGTCCAACGAGCTGCCATTGGCCAGTTCCAGCGCTTGCAGCGTCGTGGCCGCGCTTGCTCGTGTCGCGACCACTTGCTCGCGATTGGGACGGCCCAACGCCGCGGTAAGAGGATCCGATCGAACCATCGAGGTTCGAATCGTGCCTCGCTGAGGGATGGCAGATAAAATCGCAGAAAACCGCCGCTCGAGATGCCGCCCATCGGCGGGATCCAATGAGTTCAAAGGAAGCAACACCGCTTGTTTCCAGCCCGCATCGTCGTGTCCTGGCCGTTCCCAGCCCTCCGTCCTGGACGTGCTCCATCGCCAAGCTTGATCGGAAGCCATGTCCATGATCTTCCCGGCCTCAACGCGTCCCGAGGAACCCGCTCCACGAATGCGGGCATAGAAGAGGAGTCCCGCGGGATTGGGTTTGTCCTTTTCACCCGTATTGGCGCTTTCCACCGCCAGTACGTTCTCTCCTTTCAAGAGATAGGGTTTCAAGTCGAAGAGCCGCGGACGTTCCCAATCGGAGCCTTCCCCGAGCTTATTCCCGTTGAGGTAGAGGGTGAACTTATTGTCCGCCGTGCAGACGGCATGGGCTTCGCCGACCTTTTCCTGCACTCGAAAGGTTCTCCGCCAATACACGGTCTCGACAGGCGCTTTGGTGAACGCCTCCGGCACGTTCCATACCCAATGGGGTTTCAACCCGCTGGCCAGCATGGAAGCCGGACGGCGCCCTCCGCCTCCGGCCAGAAAATCAAACTCGGCTTCCGCACGTTCGAACCAGAGCCCGGCCACCGTTCCCAGCGCATCGCGAAATTGCTCCGCGGACAGCCGTCGAATCGCCGGCCCCCGGAACACGTAGTCTTTATCCGGTGCATCGTCCACGTTCACCGCGGGCGATTGATAAGCTTTCGAAGTCAGGATGTGGGCCATGGTCCGCTTCAAGTCGTAGCCATGGGCAGCCAGATCTTCGGCGAGCCAATCCAGCAGGGCCGGATGCCAGGCTTTCTGTTCCATGTCGTCCACCGGTTCAATCAAACCTCGACCCATGATCTGGCGCCACAGCCGGTTGACCACGGTCCTGGTCAATCGCCCGTTCTTGGGCCCGGCAACGACCTCCGCCAGCCGCCGCAGCCGGGCCGGCTTGTCGAGTCCGTTTGAAATCTCCCCGAGTTCGGGATAGATAAACCGCGTCCCCGCCTTCTGGCCCGTGGCTTTGTCGCAATGGAACATTTCCATGGGTTCGTCCGCATAGAGGTTCGCCAGAGCATAGGCATCCGCCAGCGTCCAATCATTGATGAAGCTATCGTGACAGGAGGCGCATTTCAGATTTACGCCCATGAACACTTGCGAAATGTTCTGCGCAGCTTGCAAGGGTGGAACCTGGCTGGCGTTGACGACTCCGCGCCACACGATGCCCTTGGTAAACCCCTCCGAATCCTTGCCCGGCGCAATGAGTTGGGCCACGAATCGGTCGTAGGGAAGATTGGTCGCCAGCGCGGAGTAGAGCCAGGAGCTGATTTGCTTTCGACCGCCGTCGATGTAGCCGGTGCCCGCGTAATCGTTGCGAAGGAGATCATTCCAAAACGTGAGCCAATGCTGGGCGTAGCGTTGGTGGTCCGACAGAAGTTTCTCCACTAGCCTCTGCCGTTTGTCTTTGCCACGCTCCGTGATGAACGAGGCCAATTCAACGGGCGTCGGAAGCACGCCCAACACATCCAAATACACGCGGCGAGCGAAGACGCGATCTTCCACCGATTCCGGCCATTCCAGGTTGCGCGCCTTGAGATAAGGCTGCAACAGGCGGTCCACCGGATTCTTCAAACCGGGGACGGCCGGCGGCGCTTTCACCGGTTGCGCGAGCAAATTGACAGGTTCAGGGCGAGCGAAGGTAATCGACGCGTCCCATTTCAACCCTTGATCAATCCAACCGCGCAATAATCCCACTTGCGCAGCGGTAAGCTTCGATCCCTTCTCGGGCATCACGTTTTCATCGTCCAACCCCGAAACGAGCTCGATGAGAAGGCTCTCACTGCTCCGTCCCAACTCCACGACCGCTCCGGAATCGCCGCCCTTCAGAACCCAATCTCGATCGTCAAGTCGGAAGCCCCCTTTGGATTTGCCGCGACCATGGCACTTCGTGCAACTCGCCTCGAGGATGGGCTTGATCTCGCGGGCAAAATCGACTGCGTGCGTCGCGGCGGGCGGCAGCGCCGCACGTTGTTCCGGGGTCAGACGCGCTTGAATTCCTGGCGCCAAAACCATGACCAGGAAGCAAACAAACAGCCGGTTCAGAAAAGGCATGAGGCGCATTCTAGCGTGACTTCTGCAGATTGGCGATGCCTTTGAGCAAATCCATCGCTCGAGCCAGAATCGGATCTGCCAGTTGAGGTTTTTCCGTTTCGCTCACACCCGACCGAAAAGGGGCCGCGGGTTGCTCCTCCGGGTCGAGCCCCTCCCGTTTCCGACGAACCAATTCCGCCTCATTCAACTTCGGACGCGGTTCGACGCCCGTCGTCCGGCGAATCGCGCCAGCCGCAGCGTGGGAAACAAAGGGCTTGTCGAAGAACTGCCGTTCCAACGCCGGGGCGGATTCGAAGGAAACATCCGGCACGACGCCTTGGGCCGACAGCGAATCCAGCTCGGGTCCACGCAGGTTGCCCGTAGCAATGTGGATGCGGCGTCCATTGGACAGATCAACGGACTTGTACACTTTGGCCTGGTTGGCGGTGGGACTTCCCAACACGAGGGCTCCGACGTGCTGGCGAAGCAGGGCGGCGAGTGCTTCCGCGGCACCTGAAGTCTGGCGGTTGACGAGCACGACGCAAGGGAGGCGGATGGCGTTGGTTCCCTTGCCGCCTCGCAGCATTCCCGAGCCGAAATCGAGCAAGTCCGTTTCCGCCTGCACGAATCGGGAGGCGGTTTGAACCGCAGCGGCATAATCACTTCCGTGACAATAGCGGAGATCCAAAATCAGACCATCGAGTCGATTCGTCGTCCAGATGCTGATGGAGGAGTTCAATTCCTCGTCCAAGCCTGGCGCCACTTCTTTCAATTGCAGCCAGCCCCCTCGTTCTTGAAGGATTTCTTTGCGCGCCAGGAAGGAGCCGGCTTGAGCGGACTCCGGTTTGGGGCGGTCCATGAGCACCTGCGGGTGAAGTTGCCGCAGCATGCCTTCCACCATCGCTTGGTTGAGATTGCCCTCCTCCATTCCGGGCAATTCTTTCCGTAACAAATGGAGGATTTCCTGAAAATGGGGCCAGCCATTGGTGGCGGTGGAGGCAGCCTCGGCCGAACCCGGTGGAACCCATCCGAGGAAACCCGCGAGCGAAAGATTCGCGGCCAGCGTCATTCGAATCCATCGTTTCATGCGGTGGTCAGACCTTTCATTGCAATATCACGCCTGAAATGGGCGTTCTCGAACTGAATCAATTCCACGGCGGCATAGGCCGCCCGACGGGCATCCGCCAGGGTCGGTCTCCACGCGGTCACTCCCAGGACTCGCCCTCCCTGGGTCAACCATTGATTGTCTTTTCGAGCCGTCCCCGCGTGAAACACCTTGACCCCGGGCAAGCGTTCAGCCTCTTCCAGTCCGCGGATCACCCTGCCCTTGGTGTAGCTGCCGGGGTATCCGCCCGAAGCCATCACCACGCAAACGCAGAAGTCGGTGCTCCATCTGAGCTGCACTCGATCCAAGGTGCCATCCACGGAGGCATCCAACAACTCGACCAAATCATTTTCCAGGCGTGGCATATAAACCTGGGTTTCAGGATCGCCGAATCGCGCGTTGAATTCAATGACCTTGGGCCCCTCGTCCGTAAGCATCACTCCAGGATAGAGGATTCCCTGAAAAAAAATTCCCTCAGCCCGGCACCCCGCGAGCCAGGGATCCAAAATTGCCCTTCCGACCGAGTCCAACCCGGCTGGCGAAAGGAACGGAGCCGGCGAGAAAGTTCCCATGCCCCCGGTGTTCAATCCCTTGTCTCCATCGAGAGCCCGTTTGTGGTCCTGCGAGGTCGGAAACAACTTGACCGTGTTGCCATCACAAAGCGCATGAAGGGAAATCTCGGTGCCGCGAAGAAATTCCTGGATGACGACACGACTTCCGGCGGTACCGAACGTCCGTTGAACCATGATCTCTTCGATCGCGGATCGGGCTTCCTCCATGTTCTGGGAAAGGAGCACTCCTTTGCCGAGCGCCAGTCCATCGGCCTTGATGGCGCAACATCCTGCCAGCGTTTCCGCGAAGCGGAGGGCTTCCGCGGGATCTGAAAACGTCCCTGCTCGCGCCGTGGGAATGCCATGGCGGCTCATGAAATCCTGCGAGAATGCCTTGGACGATTCGAACTGGGCTCCTTTCCTTTCGGGTCCCCAAATCCGAAACCCGGAGATTCGAAACAAATCGACGATACCCAAGGCCAATGGATTGTCCGGACCCACCACGACCAGATCAGGCCGGTTCTCCCGGGCGAAAGCCAGAAGTGCCTGAAGTTCCTCTGCTCCCAGCTTTACCAATTCCACCGGAAGTCCGTTCGAATGAAGCCTTTCCAACTCCATCCCGGGATTGCCTGGCGCCGCCCAAATCTTCGTCACGTGAGGAGACTGGGCCAGTTTCCAAACCAACGCATGTTCGCGTCCGCCAGATCCAATCACCAAGAGCTTCATCCGTGCCAAGCGTAGCAAACTTGATGACCGCGCGAAAGGGGATTCGCCATGGGATGTTCTTGAATGTCAGCCAGTTTCGAACACTGTTCGGAGGAGCCTGGAAACGGCGATTGAGCAGCGTCGAGATGCGCAAAAGCTTGATCGTCAAAGGCCTGCCGCAAGTTGAGGTCGATCCGCAGGGTGATCCCATGAAACTTGAGAATCGCCTTTGCCGCCAAGATCTGGCGATGGATCAATGCTAATCAATTGCCGTTTTTAGCTTGAAAACTCCGCCGGGCCGGGGTGCGGAGTGGTGAGTAACTTCACCATCAAGTTAGTGGGGAGGATGAACCTCTCCTGGAGCTTGGATCCACCCTGCCCTAAGTCTGAACCAAGCCTGGCAGGGCAAGCCGTCGCCTGACGCAGGGTCGAATCCGCAAAAGCGCTTGGAGCCTGGGAGATTTCAGAAAGTGGCGCCTCGAAGTGAGGAATATTCCAAAAGAATTTCTAAAAAATGATTCGGGCAGCAGACGCCAAGGAGGTGGGGGTGGGGAACCCCGCTGAAGAAACGTACCGCCACCCGAATCAAATCTAACAACGAAGAAAGCGTAACCAACTCGGGTGGAAAATGTCAATGTGAAGGCGAAAATTATTTGGAACCGACTCGATTCCCGCCTGGAACTGCCGATACATCAAAGCAGACCTTGGTGCGGCGGGCTGGGAGGGAAGAGCTCCTTGGCCGAATTCTCACTCGTCGCCGCCCTGTTCGAGCAGTGCTGGGCATGCGCTGCATCGATGGCTGGATGGAACCATCGTTTTTCCGGCGTCGTGCGAAGGATTCGGGTCTATACTGGACAAAGCCCGCAAGGCGCTGCATTTTTTGCATTGAGACATGAGCGATGAAGCGATGAACAATTTCACTCCGAGAGCTCAGCAGGTTTTGGCTCTCGCCCGCAAAGAAGCCGACCGTTTCAACCACAACTTCGTCGGCACCGAGCACCTTCTCCTGGGCTTGATCAAGCTCGGCCACGGCGTTGCCGTGAACGTCCTCCAAAAACTCGGCCTCGATCTCGAGACCGTTCGCATGGAGGTCGAGAAACAGGTCGGCACCGGACCGGATCAGAAAATGATCGGGAACATCCCTTACACGCCGCGGGTCAAGAAAGTGCTTTCGCTGGCTTCCAAGGAAGCCAAGGCTTTGAGCCATACCTACGTCGGCACCGAACATATCCTGCTCGGACTGCTCCGCGAAGGCGATGGCGTCGCCGCCCGCGTGCTCAAGAATCTCGAGGTCGACATCGAGAAAACCCGCGACGAAATCCTCAAGGAACTCGATCCCAATTTCAACGCCTCCTCCGAGGAAGGCGGCGGATCGCAAGACGCCCCTGAAAAACCAGCCGGCGAAAACAACAAGAAGGGGGAAGTCAAAACTCCCGCGCTCAAAGCGTTTGGCCGCGACTTGACGGAAATTGCCCGCAAGGGAGAGATGGACCCCGTCATCGGACGAAAGAACGAGATCGAACGGGTCATCCAAATCCTCTGCCGCCGCACCAAGAACAACCCGGTGCTGCTGGGCGAGGCTGGGGTGGGAAAAACCGCGATCGTGGAGGGCCTGGCCCAGGAAATCGCCAAGAGCAATGTCCCCGAAATCCTGCGCGAAAAGCGCGTGATCACCCTCGATCTCGCGCTCATGGTCGCCGGCACGAAATACCGGGGACAATTCGAGGAACGCATCAAGGCCGTCATGGATGAAATCCGGCGCGCCAAGAATGTCATCCTCTTCATCGACGAATTGCACACCATCGTCGGCGCCGGCTCCGCGGAAGGAACGATGGACGCCTCCAACATCATCAAACCCGCGCTCAGCCGTGGCGAGATGCAGTGCATCGGCGCCACCACGCTCAACGAATACCGCAAATACATCGAAAAGGACGCCGCGCTCGAACGTCGTTTCCAAGCGGTCAAAGTCGAGGCTCCTTCCATCGATGAAGCCATTCAAATCTTGAACGGCTTGCGTGGAAAATACGAGGAGCACCATAAAATGGAGCTCACCCCGAAAGCCCTCGAAGCCGCCGTCCGCCTGTCTGACCGCTATATCACCGGCCGCTTTTTGCCCGACAAGGCGATCGATGTCATGGATGAAGCGGGCGCGCGCGCGCGCATCCTCGCCATGACCCGCCCTCCCGAAATCAAAAATCTCGAGGCCGAAATCGAGGACATCAAGAATCGCAAGGAAAAGGCCATTCGCGAACAGGATTTCGAAGGCGCCGCCGCCATGCGCGACAAGGAAAAGCAAGCCAAGGACCGCCTCGAATCCGTCCTCAACCAATGGAAAACCAACCGTGAGGAGAAACGCGTGCTCGTCGATGAAGACGAGATTCTACAGGTGGTCTCCAAGTGGACGGGGATTCCGCTCAAGCGCATGGAGCAGGGCGAGATCCAGAAACTGCTGGCGATGGAGGAAGAACTGTCCAGGATCGTCGTTGGCCAGCGCGAGGCCGTCGGCGCCATGTGCAAGGCCTTGCGCCGCTCGCGCGCCGATCTGAAGGATCCGAAGCGCCCCATCGGCACCTTCGCCCTGCTCGGCCCCACCGGTGTCGGAAAAACCCTCCTGGCCAAGACGCTCGCCGAACACATGTTCGGCGACTCCAAGTCGCTCATCCAGCTGGATATGAGCGAATACATGGAAAAGTTCACCGTCTCCCGCCTCGTCGGATCGCCCCCCGGCTATGTCGGCTACGAGGAAGGCGGACAACTCACCGAGCAAGTGCGGCGCAAGCCCTACTCCGTCGTCCTCTTCGACGAAATTGAAAAGGCGCACCCCGATGTCATGAACATGCTCCTCCAAATCCTGGAGGAGGGTAAACTCACGGACAATGTGGGCCGCGTGGTGGATTTCCGCAACACCATCATCCTCCTGACCTCCAACGTCGGCGCGGAAACGGTGAAGAAGCAAACCGCCATCGGATTCACCTCCCAATCCAGCGAGGAAGCTTCGTATGAAAAAATGAGGGAGAAAATTCTGGACGAGGCGAAAAAGAGCTTCCGTCCCGAGTTCCTCAACCGGCTCGACGACGTCATCGTCTTCCGCTCCCTCACCCGGACGGACTTGATCGAAATCCTCGGACTGGAAGTGCGCAAAGTGCTCGAACGGCTCAAAGGACGTCAGGTCAATCTCGAACTCGAGCAGGATGCCAAAGATTTCCTGGTCGAGAAAGGCTACGACCCGACCTACGGAGCCCGCCCGATGCGCCGGGCCGTGGAGAAGCACCTGGAAGACCCTCTGGCGGAAGAGATCCTCAAGGGCCACATCAACGCCAACGAACCCATCCGCGTTCTGGTCAAGGATGGCAAGCTCATCTTCACCCAAAAGGCGGCCGCTGAAGGCGCCACCCTTTCGGGTTAAGGACATGCATCCCTTTTGACATCGAGGGTCATCCTGGCAACGGGATGACCCTTTTTGATGCTCTCGATTCGCCTCCTCGTCTCAAACGATACGATCCATGCTCGGCTCCCTCCCCATCGCCCAGCGCGCGCGAGCAAGACTCGAAGGATTGGGCCATTACGCACTGCTGGTCCGGGAGACCTGGCGTTCGCTGACCCGGCATCCTTGGGAACGCGGCGCGTTCTCGCAGCAACTCCACCGGATCGGAGTCCAATCCCAGCCGGTCGTCCTGGTCACCGGAGCGTTCACGGGCATGGTGCTCTGCGCCCAAACGCTGTATCAGTTCCACAAGGTCAAGATGGACACGGCGACTCTGGCCGTCGTCAGCGTGTCGATGGCCAGCGAACTGGGCCCGGTGCTGACCGGACTGATGGTGGCCGGACGCGTCGGAGCCGCGATGGCGGCCGAACTCGGCACCATGAAAGTCACCGAGCAAATCGACGCCCTTCGCGCCCTGGCCACTCATCCGGTGGATTACCTGGTCGCTCCCAGACTCCTGGCTGCCTTGGTGGCGATGCCGGTGCTCACCAGCGAATCCATCGCCATCGGCATCCTCGCGGGCTACGCCACCGGCGTTGGCTTGCTCGGCATGGATCCCGCCTATTCCTGGCATAACATGGTCCGCTACACCCATCCCGCGGATGTGCTGAACGGACTGATCAAGTCGGTTTTCTTTGGCGGGCTCGTGGCCACGATCGGCTGTCACAAGGGCCTGCAGTGCCTGCAAGGGGCGGAAGGCGTGGGCAAGGCCACCACAGAAGCCGTCGTGGCGGCGTCCATCGCGATCCTCATTTCCAACTTCTTTCTCACCCTGACCCTTAACCGGATTCTCGGATGAAGGCCACGGCCGGCGCGGGCGCCCTCGAAGCCCGAAGTGTTCGCAAGAGCTTCGGTTCCCAAAGCGTCTTGCAAGGCCTCGACCTGCGCATCGCGGCCGGAGATTCCGTGGTGATCATGGGGCGCAGCGGATGCGGGAAGAGTGTTTTGCTCAAACACCTCATCGGATTGTTGCAGCCGGATGAGGGAGAAGTCCTCGTCGATGGGGAGAATCTTGGCGACCTTGACGAACGGGCGCTGCTCCGAATCCGGCGAAAGTTCGGCATGGTGTTCCAGGGCTCGGCCCTCTTCGATTCCCTCTCCGTGGAGGACAATGTCGCCTTCCTCCTCCGCCGCGAGCGCCATCTCACCGACGGCGAAATCACGAGGCGAGTGGAGGAGGCGCTCGAAAGGGTCGAGCTTCGCGGAGCCCAAACCAAGAGGCCCGCCGAGCTCTCGGGGGGCATGAAGAAGAGGGTCGGACTGGCCCGGGCCATCGTCTACCACCCCGAAATCCTGCTTTACGACGAGCCCACGACGGGGCTCGATCCCGTCGTCTCCGACAGCATCGACCGGCTGATTGTTCGTGTTTGCGAGGAAATGCACGTCACCTCCGTGGTGGTCACTCATGACATGCGCAGCGCCCGCCGGGTAGGGCGTCGCGTGGTCATGCTGCGAGACGGACGCGTTTACGCCGATGGCTCGCCCGAATCAGTCTTTGGCTCGCCCGATCCCGTCGTAAGAAAATTCGTGGACGGGGATTCCACCTCCGTCGACTCTATGAATTGACATGAGCACGGAACGATCAACCTGGAAAGTGGGACTCTTCGTCCTCACGGGATTGGTTCTGATGGCCGGCCTCATGATTTATTTCAGTAAGGGCATTGGAGTTTTCTCCCGATATTACGAAATCTACCTGGTCACCCAAAACGTTGGAGGCATCAAGACGATGGCCTCGGTTTTGATGGCGGGCGTTCCCATCGGCACGGTCAGCGCCGCGGATTTGGGTCCGCTCGGCACCAATGTCACCCTCTCGCTCCGGATCGACCCGCGATTCCTGATCCCCTCCAATTCCCTGTTCGTCATCGAGCAGTCGGGATTCCTGGGTGACCAGTACGTGTCCGTCTATCCGTCCAGAACCGGCGCGCAGCCCCTGAAAGAAGGGGCCATCGTCCGGTGCCAGGAACCCTTCAACCTTCAGGAAGTGGCGCGCTCGGCGGCGGGATTCATTCATCGCATCGATGAAACCGCGCGAAAACTCAACGACGCCATCACCCGGGTGGATCGCTCCGTCCTGGACGAAACGACGCTCGGCCATCTCTCCTCCACGATTCGCAATTTTCGCGAGGTCTCCGACAAGGCCCTGGCCACCATGGATGGATTGGATCGCGTGGTCCAATCCAACATTCCTCCGGTCACGCTCGCCGTCAGCAACGTGCTGGCGTTTTCCGAGCAGTTAGGCCGTGCCGCGGGAGAACTCGAGGGCCTGCTTCATTCCAATCGCGCGGAAATCGAAACCATCGTGAAAAACGTTGAATCCACATCCGGGATCTTGAAACAATTCGTGACCGACCTGAACAGTGGCCAGGGGCTGCTGGGTGCCATGCTGCGCCAGCGTCCGGCGGAAACCAACATGGCCCAGACCTTGCACCACCTGACTTTGGTCAGCAGCAATTTGTCCTTCACCACCAGCAATCTCAACGCTCGCGGCCTCTGGGGGGTGATGTTCGCACCCAAGCCGGCCAAGCCCGCCACCACCCCCCGCCGCCCAAGCCGTCCCTAACCCACCGTCACCATGGTTCTCTGGACCCTCCGCATCCTTTTCCTCTCCCTTTGCACCCTGGGTGGCTACGCCGTGGGCGCCGTCCAGCCCGATCTGGTTTCCAAACCCGTCTTCGGCGTCATGATCGGATTTGGTTTCGGTGGCCTGCTCATTGCCATTGACGAGATGTTGAAGGGCTTTTCCTTGCGCGCCTTCTCCGCGGCCACGTTCGGACTTGTCCTGGGAACCCTCATCGCCTGGCTGGTGGATCGTTCGGAGCTCTTCGTCTATGCCGAGCCCCGCGCCCGTTGGCTCATCCGCCTCTCCCTCTTCATTGGCTTCAGCTACATCGGCATGGTGCTGGCCATGCGGAGCAACAAAGAAGATTTTTCACTCATCATTCCGTTCGTGCGCTTCACCGCCCAAAATGAGCCCAAGGAACTCATCCTGCTCGATACCAGCGCGGTCGTGGACGGGCGCATCGCCGGTTTGCTCGAGTCCGGCTTCCTCGAAGGCATCGTACTCGTGCCGCGCTTCGTGCTCCGGGAGTTGCAACAGATCGCCGATTCCAACGACCCCGCCAAGCGGGCTCGAGGACGCCGCGGGTTCGAAATGCTCAGCCGTCTGCAACGCAACCCGAAAGTCGAAGTGAAAATCCATGAAATGGATGTGGAATCGGAGGCCGGTGTGGACGCCAAACTGGTGCTCCTCGGACGAGCCCTGAACGCCCGCGTGTTCACCACGGACTACAACTTGGGAAAAATCGCCGAACTCCAAGCCGTCCGCTACGTGAACATCAACGAACTGGCGCAATCGCTCAAAGCCACCATCCTCCCGGGCGAAACGGTAAGTCTGAAAGTCGTTCGCGAAGGGAAAGACAAGGGCCAGGGCATCGGCTACCTCAACGACGGCACCATGGTCGTGGTCAACCAAGCCCACCATCTCGTGGGACAATTGGTGGACGCCCAAGTGCAAAGTCTGTTGCAAACCAATTCCGGCGTCATCGCGTTCGCCGATGTCCGGGGGACCACCACCAGTTAGGACTCGACCCCCACCCCGCCCTATGCAACTCGTCACCGTGTTTAAGACGTTTAGCCCGGCCGAAGCCCAAATCGTCCGCTCCAGGCTTGAAGTAGCCGGACTCGCGGCCTCCGTCGCTCATGAAATCGCCGCGCTTTCGCTCGAAGGCTACAGCATGGCCGCCGGTGGCATCCTGGTCCAAGTGGCCGAGGAAGACGCGAGGGACGCGCGCGAGCTTTTGCAGGCGCCTCCCGAGAGCCCGGTTTCGGTTGAAGCATGAGTTCCTTGCGCCTTTACGAGCGCTTGCGCCGTCAATTGGCGCCGGGCGAAATCCAACTCGAAACCGAAGTCCGCACCCAGCATTCCGGCGATCAATGGTTCGCGAGGGAACTGCCGGACGCGGTGGCGCTTCCAAGGTCCCTCAGGAGTGTCAGGCGCATTCTGGCCTTTGCCCATCGCCATCGGCTTCCCGTCACCCCGCGCGGCGCCGGATACGGCTACGTGGGAGGCTGCGTCCCGGTCCGCGGCGGCATCGCGCTCTCCCTGGCCCGCCTGAATCGCATCCGGGAAATCAACCCCGCGGACTTTGTCGCGGTCGTCGAACCCGGCGTGCTGACGGCGGAATTGCAGTCGGCGGCCGAAAGCCGGGGCCTGTTCTATCCGCCTGACCCGGCCAGCCGCGCGGATTGCTCGATCGGCGGGAATATTGCGACCAACGCAGGGGGCCCGCGTTGCTTGAAGTATGGCGTAACCCGAGACTACGTGCTCGGCCTCGAAGTCGTTCTCGCCGACGGCACGTTGGTGCGGTTGGGCGGACGCACCCACAAGAACAAGACGGGATTTGATTTGCACCGGTTGTTCGTGGGCTCCGAGGGCTTGCTGGGAGTCGTCACGGAAGCCACGCTTAAACTGCTTCCCCTGCCCCCTTTCCGCGCCTGCTTGTCCGCGGGATTTGGATCCATGGCTCACGCGGCCCGAGCCATCCGGGAAGTATTCGCCGCCGGCTTCCTCCCCGCCGCCTTGGAAGTGGCGGACGCCTTCACCCTGGCCGCGGCCCGCAAGCGCACGGGATCTCGCCGCCTTGACGGATGCAACGCGCATCTTCTCATCGAACTCGATGGCCAGGAAAAATCCGTCCGCTTCGAGACCGCCATGCTCGCCCGGCGCCTCCAGGATCTCGACGCGGTGTTCGTGCAGAAAGGATTCGGCGCCGAATCCTGTGAGCAGTTCTGGCAGCTCCGAAGGGAATTCTCCTACGCGCTCCGCGATACGGGATTGACCAAATTGAATGAGGACATCGTGGTGCCGCGTGGCGCGTTGGAAGACCTCTTCCGCCTCGCCGCGAGCCTGCAAAGCAAGCATCAGCTCAGCGTGGCGTGCTTCGGCCACGCCGGCGACGGCAACATCCATGTCAACGTGATGATCGACTCCTCGAAGCCGGAGGAAAGGCGGCGGGGCGATCGCGCCCTGGACGAGTTGTTTCGTGGTGTCCTCGCTCTGGACGGCGTCATCACAGGCGAGCACGGAATCGGCCTGGCCAAAAAGCCGTGGTGGAGGATGGCTTTGTCCAGGGAATCACGCCATTTGCACCAGCAACTAAAGTCGGCCCTGGATCCGAATCACATTCTGAATCCGGGAAAATTCCTCGGCTGACGAAGCCTCTCGATTCGCCATCGATCTCAACGGATCCTGCGGTTTCGGCGTCGGAAGAACGGTCGAGCATGTCGAGGGAGTAATCCGGCGGCTCCAGGTTCAGGATTCAAACTTCAATCGGCAGTTGAACGTGCTGAAGATTGGCCAAGGCCTGGAGAAGCAAGACAGGACGAATCACGAGGCCTGTCCTTCATGGATCTGCTGAGTGATTCGGAATAGCCTCATCGCCGGGACCTGGCCATGATCCATGAAGGGGGCATTGCCGCTTTAAGGTTCAAGCGGTTCCAGCAACACCACAAACTCTCCCCGCGTTGATTTCTCCTGAAATTTCCGCGCGAGTTCCGCCGCGGTTCCCCGCTGGAATTCTTCGAACTTTTTGGTGAGCTCACGGGCGATGACCACCCGGCGAGCGGGCCAGATCTCGCCGATCTCCTCCAGGAGCTTGAGCAACCGGTAGGGAGATTCATACAGCACCAGGGTGCCGGGCCATTGACCTGCCCGGGCCAGGAAGGTCCGGCGGGCGGCTCCTTTGTGGGGGGGAAATCCCGCGAAATGAAACACCTCGGTCGGCAGCGCGCTCGCGGCCAGCGCGGCGATCAAGGCGCAAGGACCGGGCACCGGCTCGACACGGAGCCCCGCCTCCACCGCTTTGCGAACAATCCGCTCGCCTGGATCGCTGATGCCCGGGGTGCCCGCATCCGAAACCAGCGCGACGATTTCCCCTCTTCGCAGTCGCTCGACCAAGTCCTCACCACGGCGAGCCTCGTTGAATTGATGACAACTGACGAGCGGCTTCCACACTCCCAGGCGCCGCAAGAGCTTCGAGGTGTGCCGCGTGTCCTCCGCGGCAATCACGGTGCACTCCTTCAACACCCGGATGGCCCGGAGCGTCATGTCTTCCAGATTCCCAATCGGCGTGGCCACCACATACAATGTCCCCGGGCGCAACGGCGGCAACGCTTGAGTCAACCCGGGTTCGGCGTCCGGGCCGAACGATTCCGTTTCCTGCTCGCTCATGGAGGCACCGTGTTGCTACAGGGCGAAGGAACGGCGGATAACACCTGGGTGGCGCACGGTTTGTCCTGCGACGTCGGCCGGAGTTCCACGTGGGTTGCGCCGCAGAGTTCCACGGCGGCGGACAAAGCCCTTTGCGCCAGTTCAGGCCGGTTGCAATCCCGGCTCATGTGCGCCATGTAAACCGTCTGCAGTCCATCGTGCATGATTTGCCGAAGCGTGTTCGCGGCCGCATCGTTGGACAAATGCCCGTGGCGGCTGGCAATCCGCTGCTTCAGACTCCATGGACGGCGGGTGTCCTCTTGCAGCATTCTCAGATCGTAATTTGTCTCCAGGACCAGCGCGTGGGCCGGACGGACGCGTTCCACCACCATGCGGGAGGCGTGTCCCAGATCGGTCAGAAATCCGATGTTGCCCGAGCCTGTTCGCAACAAGAACCCCACCGGATCTTGCGCGTCGTGCGGAATGGAAAACGTCTCCACCTCGACATCGCCCACCGCAAAAGAATCGCCCGTGTTGAAAAGCTTCGAGACGAAGGTTCCCGGATTGGAAGTGAGAATCGCGTCACGCGTCAGTCGATTGCAATAGACCGGCACGCCTGTTTTCGCCGCAAGGACGGACAGCCCCTGCACATGATCGGAGTGTTCGTGGGTGATGAGAATCCCGGACAAGGACTCGGGAGCGCGTCCGATGCTGGACAGCCTTTCCCGGATCTGGCGGGCGCTGAAACCCGCGTCGATGAGGAGCCGGGTTTCACCCGCCTCAAGATAGGCGCAATTGCCGCCGGAACCACTTCCCAAGATCGTAAAAAGCACGGGCACCACGCGAAACTAGAGAGACGGCACGTCCGCGGCAATCTTGCATTGGCCGTTGGATCCAGTTTTTACCGCTTTACCGCAGATCCCTCCAGGAAGCGCCCGGGACGAACCGACGCTCCCACTCATTTTGGACAGGCGCAAGCGAGCATCTCCAACCTTGTCACTTCGAGAGGCTGAAGGCATTCTCACGGGCATGTCGTCTGATTTGCTGCTGTTCGTCCATCGCGGAACTTCGCGCATAACCCCTCGCGTCCTCGGAGGGGTCCACAAAAAGCTGCCTTTGCTCAAAATCGAATTTGCGCAAATCAACGCTCCCAAATATCCCCATCTCTTCAACCAACTGGAGTTTCTCGCCGACGTCGTCGAAGACTTCGCCGAAGGAGCCGACTTGGATATCAGCTACAACGCGGTCGCCGGCGCCGTTTTCGCTCTGATCTATGCGCACCGCCAGTTCGACCTCATTCCGGACACCAACACGCAGGTGGGGCATGCGGACGATTCCGGAGTCGTGCGCGCCGTCCTCATGGACTATGAGCGCGATTTCTCCGCCTATGCCGCCCGTCATGGCATGAATTGGGAACTCATCTCGCTGAAGCCCTGACCCACGTCCAGCGCCGGGAGCCCATCTTCCGCCCTCCTCAAACGGGCCGCGAAGAACTTTCCCTTGTCCGCGCTCTTCCCTCCACGTGGCCGAGTGAGCCTGCCAGCACTCACACGGCTTGCTCGGAGAGGATCCGCGCCAAGTGCTTCTTGAGTTCGACGGAATCGAAGGGTTTCTGCAGAAACGCCGCGATCCAATCCTCCGTGAAGTGCGGCGCGACCTGGCTGGTGCTGAATCCGCTCATCACCATGACCGGAACCTTTGGATTGAGAGCGTGAATCTGCTTGGTCGCGGTGGCGCCATCCATTTCCGGCATGGCCAGGTCCATGAGGACGAGCCGGGCACACTGGGGGTTTTGCCGGAAAAGTTCCACCGCTTCTTTGCCGCTCCCCACCGCGATAACCGCATAGCCCCAAGCGGCGATCAATTTCGAGGTAATCTCGCGAATCGCGGGTTCGTCATCCACGATCGAAATGTTCAAGGCCGGGCTCGGAAATGCTTGTCCCTTGTCTTCTTGAACTTCGGCGCTCTCCTTCGAGGTCAGCCCTTCCGCGGCCCGCGGAGCCACGGAGCCCGGCGGCAGCAGGATTTGAAACGTCGTTCCGGGTCCCGGCGACGATTCCACCAGCAACGCGCCTTTGTGGCTGCGGACGATCCCCAGGACCGAAGGCAACCCCAGGCCGCGCCCGGGGAATTTCGTGCTGAAAAAGGGATCAAAAATCCGCGCCAGCATCTCCGGCGGCATGCCGCTGCCATTGTCACGCACCCGAATCGACACATAGCGTCCAGGAGGCAATTCGCGCCCGACTCTTGCCCCGTCAAGTTGCTTGCCCGTCACCTCCACCAGCCGGGTCTGAATTTCAATCAGCCCGCCCCCGCCGCTCATGGACTCCGCGCTGTTCACCACCAAGCTCAGCAAAGCCTGCCGAATCTGCTGCGCGTCACCCTCAACCGCCAGGGCGCCGTCCGCCAATTGAATCCGAAAATCGCAATGCGGATCGATCGAATGCCGCAACACGCTGGAATTGGCGCGAATGAGCTCGTTCACATCCAGCGCCTCGATCTGAAACCTCCCCTTCCCGGCGTACGCCAGCAATTGCGCGCACAACCCCGCGGCCCGCTTGGAGGATTCCTCGATCTGCTGCAAAAAGGTATGCAGGGACGATTTAGGATCCAACTCCATGCGAACCAAATTCGCGCTGCCCAGAATGCCCGCCAGCAGATTGTTGAAATCATGCGCCACGCCGCCCGCCAGCACGCCGAGGCTTTCGTACTTTTGATTCTCCACCAGCCTCTGAATCATGTTCTCACGCTCGGCTTCCATGCGGCGGTCCTCCGTGATGTCGCGCACAATCTCGATCGCGCCCACCACGGTTCCGTCGGAGGCTGTCAAAGGACCGCAACTGGAAGCCAGCCAGCGCGGCGGGGCTCCCCCGACGAATTTGGCTTCATAAGACTCCTCCGCCGGATGTCCTCCGGAAAGCACCTCGCGCAGCCGTCTTTCAATTCTTCGAGCCAGGTCCGCTTCAAAAAGCGCGGATGGCGTTTGTCCGGACGC
>VHDF01000069.1 GCA_016871495.1 Verrucomicrobiota bacterium
AGCGGGCGGCGGAAGTGGTGCAAGAGAATCGAGGCGCGTTGGAGCGGACCCTCGAGATGATTTTGGAACCGTTGGAGCAGACCGAGTTGGCACCACTGCTGGCCACCAAACGAGTTTCGGCGTCGGCTATCCTGGGGGATGGATGCAGGTCCAATGTGAAATAGAGTGGGGTCATGGAATGCACCGCCTCGGGAACGTCCTTGCAAGCTTTTGCGCATCTCGACGCCGCTGAATTGCCGTTCCGAGGATCGGGGGCGTTGGGATCCCAATTTGCGGGTGGAGTTCGACACGTGGCGAGTGAAGCGGCGTCGTCATGGGGTGGAAATTCACGCATCCATCGCGTTGGCACTTGGGTCCGAGGTGAGGCTTTAGATTGAGCGGTTGGGGGTGTCGGCCAAGGATTCTGAAAGGGGTTGTGGTGGCTTTCCAACCCTGGGGTGGAACCACTTACAGCATGACGGTGGGTGTTCCCTGCACCCTCGGGGATTCAAGGAGTTGGGGGGGAGGCTGGCCGCCCATGCAACTCCAACTCGCCAGGGCGGCACGTTCATTGCTAGATTTCCCGCCCCATGCAAATCTTTCATCGCATCCTGAAGACCGCCATTGATGGCGGCGCTTCCGACGTTCACATCAAGATTGGTTATCCGGTCATTTTCCGCATCAATCGTCACCTGGTGGCCATTGAGTGTCCGAGTCCCACCGCGGAATGGATGGAGAATGTGGTCGCGCACATTGTGCCACCTCACGCACGAGCGCGGTTGGATTCGGAGCGGGAGGTGGATTTTTCGTACCATGCGCCAGGAGTCGGGCGGTTTCGAACCAACCTCTTTCAGCAGAAAGGCGAGTTTTGTTTGGCGATGCGATATGTGAAAACGCAAATCCTGAGCTTTGAGCAGTTAGGGTTGCTGGACGTGGTGAAGAAAATTGCCGACTCGCCCCGCGGCATTGTTTTGGTTGCTGGCGCGACGGGTTGCGGCAAATCCACGACGCTGGCGGCGATGCTTGAGCACATTAATGCGCACTCGAAAAAGCACATCATCACTTTGGAGGATCCCATTGAGTTTGTGTTTGAGGACAATCAGTCGGTGATTGAGCAGCGTGAGGTGGGGTTGGACACGCTTTCATTTTCGCATGGCTTGAAGCATATTCTGCGTCAGGATCCGGACATCATCATGGTGGGTGAGATGCGCGATGCGGTAAGTTTTTCCGCGGCGATCAGCGCGGCAGACACCGGGCATTTGGTTCTTTCTACGCTTCATACGACCAACGCCTCTCAGTCGGTGAGCCGCATCTTGGACTTCTTTAAGGCGGAAGAGCGCGAGCAAGTCAGGCGCCAGCTTGCGGGAACTCTTCAAGCCGTGATTTGCCAGCGCATGGTTGGAGCGATGGGAGGGGGAATGACCCCCGCCTTGGAAATTTTGATCAACACCGGAACGGTGAAGAAACTGCTGGAGGAAAACCGCCTCGATAAGCTGGGGGCGGCTGTCGAAACGGGCCGGGACGACGGGATGCAGAATTTCAACCAAGCCCTTTACGATCTGGTCAAGGCCAACAAGGTCAGCGAGAAGGAAGCGTTGACCAAGGCGTCGAATCCCGAGGCGCTCAAGATGATGTTCCAGGGCATCTTTTTGGATGAGGGACGCCGGATTCTGAGCTGAGGCGACACGGATTTCCTCTGCTGCGAAAGCGAAACGCCCGCCGGTCTTGGCGATCGGCGGGCGTTTTGGTTGGGAAGGGGCTGGGAAGTCAGGCGGCTGGTTTGCCGCCGCTCACGGGCGGTTTGCCTGGGGATCCTGGCTTGCCTTCGGACTTGTAGTGGGAGGCGTAATAACGGTTTTGGTAGTAGTAGTACGAGTAGTAGTAGGAATCCTTGCCTTCGAAGTCGATGTCGTTGAGGACAACGCCGACCAGATGAATGCCGGCATCCTGAACGCGCTGGATGGAGCGGCGGGCGTGTTCGCGGCGAATCTTGTTGAATTTGGTGACGAACACCACGCCATCGGACATGGAGGCGATGACCAGGGGATCGGAGACGGCGGAAACAGGCGGGCAATCCAGAACGATGCGATCATATTTGGATCGTGCCTCTTGCAGAAACGTGCGCATGCGCCTGGAACCCGCGAGTTCGGACGGATTGGAGGGGATGGCTCCGCAGCAAATCACATCAAGATGAGCCACCTCGGTGGCATGGACGATTTCGTCGATGTTGCCGACTTTTTCCTGGAGGTAGGCAGAAAGCCCGACCGGACTTTGCAGCTGGAACGCCTTGTGGACGGAGGGCCGCCGCAGGTCGGCATCAACCAGGAGCGTTTTGAGCCCCGTTTGCGCGGTCACAATCGCCAGGTTGGAAGCGACCAGGGATTTGCCCTCGGACGGGATTGTGCTGGTGACGGAGAGGGTGATGTAGCGGTCGGCTTTGGGTGAAAGCGAAATGGCGGCTCGCACGGTGCGGAAACCTTCCGCGGCGGTCGATTGGGGTTGAGTGTGGGACTGGAGGTCGCGCTCCACGACGCTGTTGCTCTTGATGTTGGGCACGTAGCCGAGGAAGGGCAGTTTGAGGTAGGATTCGATGTCGTCCTGGCTCTTGATCGAATCATCCAGGTAATTCACGAAGAACGCCAAGGCCACGCCGGCGGCGAGACCGCCGAGGATTCCGAGCAGAACGGTCAACACCACGCGCGGCCTTACCGGTTTGGATTGCGGGACGGCGGGGTCGACGAGCAGCATGTTTTGGGTTTTGTCATTCTGAGAGAGCTGGGTCTCCTTCATCGCTTTGAGCACCAGGGTGTATAATTCCTTGTTCTTCTCCGCCTTGCGCGCCAGGACTTCGTAGTTGATTTTGAGCTCGTTCAATTCGGTTTGGCGGAGTTCGGCGTCTTTGAGAATGGTGCGCATGCTTTCGCGTTTCGATTCCGCCTGTTCCGCAGAAAGCAAGATGGAAGCGACGATTTCTTGCGAGGCGTTGCGCAGGGCCTCCCGGTTGCGTGCAATCTGATCGAGCGCGGCCGAGACGAGTTGATGGCGGGGACCGTATCGGTTGGTCAGAGCGGCCAGTCCTGACTCTTGCGCGGCGAGGTCACCTTTGAGTTTTTGCACCAATAGATGGTTCACGACTTGGGGCAGGGCATCCATGGTGGTGCCCGTGGCGTTGGCTTTGCGGACTTCGTCGGCGACGCGACGGGAGGAGGCGGCTTCGGATTCGGCGGCATCGAAATTGAGTTTGGCTTGCTTGTAGGCTTGGAGGACCACGTTCTGGCTGTCCTCGAGCGAAAGCATTTTCTTGGCGTCCCGGTAATCCTTGAGATCACGCTCGGAACGTTCGACGTCCAATTCGAGGCGGTTGGCCTCGTCCCGGAGATAAGTGAGGGCGTTGGTGAGGCGCCCCATTTTTTGATCGAAGTTCCGCTGGATGAATGTCTCCGCGATGGTGTTTGCGATTTCGGCGGCGCGTTTCGGATCAGGGTGGAGCACGAGAATGTCCACGAGCCGGCTCAGGCGGAGGGGAGCGATGCTGACGTCACGGCTCAGGGCGGCGACCTTGTCGAATGCCGTGGCGTAGCGGGGATCCTGGTCGACCTTGGCTCTCCGCGCCACGACCTCCAGCAGGGTCCGGCTTTGGAGGTTTTTGTATTGGGTTTGGAGGTAGTCGTGGTCTTGGGTGGATCCGGAAATCATGTCCCGCACGTTCAGCACTCCCTCGGATTCCTTGTTGATCTGGAGCCGGGCGGAGGCTTGGTAAATGGGAACGGCGCGGGCCAGATAAATCAGGCAGAGGATGAGGACGGAGATGAACGCGGTGACGACGAGCCAGCGACGCTCAAGAACGACATGGAGGTAGTGTCGCAGGGTGAGGCTTTCGCTCAATCCCTCGGTTTGTGTGGAGGATGCTCCTGGGGTTTCCATAGAATAGAGGAGATCAGGGTCAGAGTCTGGATTCCGGAATAAAAACGATGTCCCCGGGTTCGAGTTCGATGAGTTTGACCTTCTCGGGATTGCGCTGGCGAGCGCGCAGGTTGAAGGAGATGACCTTGTCGCGGCGGGTGATGGTGATCCGGCTGGTGTTGGCGAGCTTGGTGAAGCCTTCAGCGGCGCCGATGGCTTCCATGATGTTCATGCCCTGTTCGGCGGGAAACATGACGATGCCTTGTTTCATGACCTGGCCGATGATGGTCACCGTGCGTTTGCTGTATTCCCGGACACTGACCACCACTTGCGGATCGGTGAAATAGTCCTTGCGCAGCAACATTTGCAGGTGCGCGACCAATTCGGCGGTGGTCTTCCCCTTCACTTCGACCTCTTTGAGGTACGGGAGGGTGATGGTTCCGGTGGAAGTAATGCGTTGCTCGATCTGGTCGAAATCTTTCTCCCCAACCACGGTGACCACGATCTTGTCAGAGCGGGCCAGCCGATAATCTTTCTCGTTCAACGAGGCCTGGGGTTCCAAGCCCTCTGAAGCCGACGAGGTTTCCCGTGTTGAGACATCGATCGCCTTGGCCTGCCGCCCTCGTAGTGCGCAGCCCGAGCCGAGCCCCAAAATGACAGCGCCAAGGATGGCTGCCAAGGGCAGCGCCACGAACCAGTGTTTGAACATGTTGATGCAATTCTGAACGCGCTCCGTCTTCATCTTCAATATCCCACGGAAACCGACAGCGTGACTCGGTTGACCTGATAATCCACCGTGCCCTGAACGGAGGACGAGTAACTTTCATGCACGTAGGCCAAGGCCGTACTCAACCATAGTTGGATTTGGTAGGAAAGTCGAAAACCGATGGAATAGTAAGAGTCCTCGCCGTCCGCCGAGCCGGCGCGATTTTCACGGTTATCCATGCGGTATTGGGCGGTCAGATTACCCGTCCATTTCTCTCGGACGCCCAATTTTTGGGAGAGATCAAAAAGGATCGTGTCCGAAGCGAACGAAGTGTTTGCATTTTCGACGGAGACGCCGGTCGAGCGGGTGTAACTGAGGGAAGCGGTTCGTTTTTCGGTCATTTGGTAACTCAGGGACGCGAGAACGACCGGGACTCCAGGGACATCGGTCCCGTCCCCGAATTCTCTGATTTCATAGCCCATTTGAACGCTCCCCTGGATGCGGGGCGTGAACTCCCCTTTGGCCCCGAGGAACGCACCGCCTTGTTTCAGGTGAGGGGGTTTGGCAGTCTCGAAGTTCGGGGTGGAGGATACCTGGCCGTAATAGGCTTCGGAGAACAGGGAAACTTTAGAAAAGGCCTGGTAACTCGCCCCAAGACTTCCACGCAAAGTATTCTGGTCATACAGGGGCAGGTTTTCAGCATAATCAATGGAGTCAAAATGACCCAGGGCGTGCGTTTGGAGTTTTTCCGTAACCACGTAGCCGAGTCGTAGCTCGTCTCGAAACACCCAACGATTCACGTTGGCTCCCAGGTTGCTGAAGCTTCCGACTTCGTTCAGGATGCTACCGCCGCCGAGGATACCGGTGTAACGGCTGGCTGCTGAGACAAGACTGGCAGCGATTCGGTCCCCCTGGAGCGATGCTTTGAGAGAAAGGCTATGATCTTGATGGTTGAGTGCGCTGAGGCTGGTGTAGGTGTAATTGAGAAAATCGTAATCGAACAGAGCTTGGTAGCGTGTTTCTGGGGTGCCGAGTTCGATTTCCAGGCCGGGGGAGATGGTATGGATGAAATCGCTCTTCGCTTGCGTGGAGGGTCGATACAAGACGTTGTCGTCGAAAGAAATGGCGTTGGCAAGTTGTGGACGCAGGCGGAGCGGACCCGCGGAGTACACCAGCAATTGTTCCGGCTGTGCTGCCGCGAGGAGGCTTGCCGAAATCCACGGCAGAGTCAGAACGATCCTTCGTCCCCGGCGTGGGATTGGAAAGTTCCGAAGAAACTGGCGCGGCATCGGCTGACGGTAACCGGCTCGACCCAAGGCCGCACGAAAAAAGAATGAGATTGCGGCCAGGGCTTGCTGGACCATAATTACTGATCTAGGAAAGCTGCTCGAAGGATATGGAATGGAACATCCAGTCTCGTGCCCGCGCCTGCCAGTCGTGCTCGCATGCCTTTCAGGATCAGGCGGTCTATCACACTCTTTTGGTGGACACGGGCCGTGTTTTTGAGCGCCACGATTGGTGCGAGGCGTGTTGGTCGAATGAAGCGGTGCGAGGGGCGGGTCCGAAGGGAAGTCCCGTTTCACATTGGCAGGGCATTTTCGTGACGCCACCGCCCGCACCGCCGGATCCGATTCAGAAGGAAACGGCGGAATCCTTGCTCAGGCGGCTTGTCGGGGAGGGGCATCCGGCGCGGGCTGGGGTGATTTACATTCTGGCCGTGATGTTGGAGCGTCGGCGGATCTTGAAGGTGAAAGCCCAGGTGCTGGCGGAGGGCCGGCGGACTTTTGTGTATGAACACGCAAAGTCTGGCGACAGTTTTATGATTCTCGACCCTGGCCTCCAGCTCGACCAGCTCGAACCGCTCCAGAGGGAGGTGTCCGGGTTGTTGAGGGAGGGGGCTGCCGAAGCCGCGCCGGTGGCGGCGGAACCGGTGAGTGTTTCGGCATGACCGCAATTCGGTGAAGGGACGAGGTGAGCGAATTCGCCCCATTGGAAGCCGCGTTGGAGTATCGTTTTCGAAATTCCAAACTCCTTCTGGAGGCTCTCACCCATCCCTCGCTGGTGCATGAGCAAGGGGGAGGGATGCAGCACAATCAGCGCATGGAGTTTCTGGGGGACGCTGTTTTGCAGTTGGTTTTGACCCGGGAGTTGTACGAAAAATTTCCTTTGCTCGGCGAGGGTCCCCTGACGCAGGCCCGTGCCCAACTCGTCAACCGCCGGACATTGGCCAAGCAGGCAGAACAGTTGCGGCTGGGCAATTACTTGCGCATGTCGCGTGGCGAGGAGCTCAGCGGGGGACGTCAAAGGGCTTCCGCGATGGCGGACGCATTTGAAGCCTTGCTGGGAGCGATTTACCTGGATGGCGGCTTCGATGTTTCGCGAACATTTGTATTACGTCAGTTTCGCGAGACCTTCGGGGAGATGGATATTCTCCCGAATCTGGAGAATCCCAAGGGGGACCTTCAGGAAATGTTGCAATCGGAGATTCCCGAGCCCCCGCGGTATCAGATGCTTTCCACGAGCGGTCCGGACCACGACCGTGTTTTCGAATGCGAAGTGTCGCATCGCGGCATCGTGATCGGACGGGGTGCGGGCAAGAGCAAGAAAGCGGCTGAGGCGAGCGCGGCCCTAGCCGCACTGGCGGAATTCAAGCGGAGGGCGGCGTCTCCGGGCGACTCATCCTCTTCTCCCGACACATGAGTTGGTGGTTGCCCTGGCTTCGGCCGCGGATGGGATGGGTGGGAGGTGCGCTCTGGGTTTTTCTGGCGGGACCCTGCGAGGCTGCGGAGTCGGTCCGTGGAAAGCAGCCCGAACCTTTGCCGGTTACCCAGTCGCCGACCACCCACGCGGGTTTCTCGCTCGTTCCGCTCTCGGAGTCGGGCATTTCATTTACGAACATGCTTTCGGTGGCGCGGGCGGCGGCGAACCACAATTTCATGAACGGTTCCGGTGTGGCCCTGGGGGATTTCGACGGTGATGGCCTTTGCGATATTTACCTGTGTTCTTTGACCGGCAAGAACGCGCTCTACCAGAATCTGGGTGGCTGGCGTTTTCGAAATGTGGCGGTGGAGGCGGGCGTGGAAGGAGGTGGGCGGGTTTCGACCGGCGCGGCCTTTGCCGACTTGAATGGAGATGGTCGACTTGATTTGGTGGTGACCGCGTGCGGAGGGCCCAACAGCGTTTATTGGAATCAAGGCAAGGGTGCCTTTCGGGAGGCGGTCTTGCCGCCGGGAGAGGTGATGCGAACGGGAAGCACCTCGGTGGCGTTTGCGGATATTGATGGCGACGGCGATCTCGATGTTTACGTGGCGAACTACGGGGAGATTTCCGTGCTGCGCAGCGGGGGAATGCCGGCGACGAGGAAAGTCAATGGCAAGGATGAGGTGATCGGACGATTCCGTCATCGCATTCGCATTCGGGACGACGGCAAGATGGTTGAATACGGCGAGCCCGATGTGCTTTATCGCAACGACGGCCAGGGGGGATTCGTGCCTGTCCCTTGGACAGGAGGAGCGTTTCTGGATGAGGATGGGCGGCCGCTGGCTTCGTCCCCGTGGGATTTTGGGCTGGCCGTCATGTTTCGGGACATCAATGGGGATGGTTTTCCGGATTTGTATGTGTGCAATGATTTTCAAACTCCGGACCGAATCTGGATCAATGACGGGCGCGGAGTTTTTCGGGCGCTCCCGCGGCTCGCCCTCCGCCAGACGAGCAATTTTTCGATGAGCGTGGATTTTGCGGACGTGGATCGGGACGGTCACTTCGATTTCTTTCTGGCGGACATGCTCAGCCGTTCCCACGTTTTAAGGATGGTGCAGGCGGACGGGAACGAGCGATTGCCTCATCCCATTGGAGAAATTGAGGATCGCCCGCAAGTCCGGCAGAACAGCCTGATGCGGGCGCGAGGGGATGGCACCTTCAGCGCGCTGGCGCGTTCTTCGGGCCTGCAAGCGTCGGACTGGACATGGTCTTCGGTGTTTCTCGATGTGGATCTGGACGGATTTGAGGATTTGCTGATTGGCAATGGTCATATGTTTGACGCGCAGGATCTGGATGGGGTGGATCGTTCGCGCGCGGTGGGGCGGGGCGTGCCGGGAGAGAGCCTGAAGAAGCTGGAGGCCTATCCGGAGCTCAAGACGCCGAATTTCGCGTTTCGCAACCGCGGCGATCTGACTTTCGAAGAACGGGGCATGGCCTGGGGGTTCCATTCGACTGAAGTTTCGCATGGCATGGCCTTGGGGGATCTGGATGGGGACGGTGATCTGGACGTGGTGGTCAATGTGTTGAACGCTCCGCCGTTGGTGTATCGCAATGATGCGGGCGGGGCGCGTGTGGCGGTGAAGTTGCGGGGGCGCGGGGGGAACACGTCCGGCATCGGCGCCCGGATCGTGGTTCGCGGTGGTGCGGTGCCTTTTCAGTCCCAGGAAATGATCGCCGGGGGACGCTACCTTTCGGGGGATGAGGCCAAGAGGGTTTTTGCCGCCGGCGTCGCTCGAGGGTCGATGACGATTGAAGTGTTCTGGCGGAGCGGCGCTGCCTCAAAGGTCGAGTCTGTTTTGCCGGGTCATCTCTATGAAATCGAGGAACCCGCGGAGGCGGGTTCTCGATCCGGACGAAGCCTTTCCGCTGTTCCGGCCAGCGTGCCCTTCTTCGAGGATTGGACGGGGCGTGTGGGTCAGCGGCATGAGGAATCGCTGTTCAATGATTTCGAGCGCCAGCCCGCATTGATTCATCGTTTCAGCCAGCTTGGACCGGGTGTGGCGGTGGCGGACTTGAATGGCGATGCGCACGATGATTTGTTTCTTGGGGGCGGCCGAGGCGGACGTGCGCTTTTGTTTCAAGGTGATGGCGCTGGCTCGTTTCAAGCGGTGGCGCTGAGTGGAATCTGGACCAATCTGACCGATGATGTTCTTGGCCTCGCATTGGGGATGGGAGACGGCGAGGCTCCGATGCTTGCGGCACTCTTGTCGAATTACGAGAGTCCCCCGGGCTCGCCTGCCCGAGTTTTGGGATGGCACCCAAAGCTCCAACTGGATCGTGCGATGCCCTTGGAAATGGGTGCGGGAGTTGTTCCGGCCACCCTGGCAACGGCGGATATGGATGGGGACGGGGATCTTGATCTTTTCGTGGGAGGGCGGCTCAAGTGGGGCAGGTATCCGGAACCCGTCCCTTCCTGGTTGTATCGGTGGGAAGGGGACGCTTGGCGATTGGATCGGGAGTGGAAAGACCAGCATGGCTCCGGTTCCATGGTTTCGGCGGCGCTCTGGAGCGATCTGAATGTGGACGGATTTCCGGAATTGGTGCTCGCGTCGGACTGGGGACCGGTGCGGGTGTTTGCCAATGAGCGTGGCAAGCTCAAGGAGGCGACTGAAGACTGGGGTTTGGGGGGGCCGCACGGGCGCTGGAATTCCGTTTGCAGTGCGGATCTCGACGGGGATGGGTTGATGGATTTGGTGGCGGGGAATTGGGGTGCCAATACACCATGGACGGCTTCTCCCGCGCATCCCATGGAGCTGGTTTACGGTGATTTCGATGGCAACGGTCAGTTCGATTTGGTCGAAGCGCAATGGGAGCCATCCTTGAACGCGATGGTTCCGCTGCGCAATCTGCAGTGGATGTCCCAGGCCATTCCGATGGCCAGATCACGATTCGCCACTCATCGCGATTATGGGAAGGCCTCGCTTTCCCAAGTGTTGGGTGACTGGGCGCCGGGAGCCGGGAAGGCGTGGGTGTCCACCCTCGAGACCACAGCCTGGCTCAATCGCCGGGGGAAGTTCGAGCCCTTGAAGTTGCCTCCGCCGGCGCAATGGGCGCCGGTTTTCGGCATCTCGGCGTCTGATTTCAATGGCGATGGTTTGCTGGATTTGTTTCTGGCGGAAAATTTTTTCGCCATGCGTCCCGAGGATGGGCGTTTGGATGCGGGAACAGGTTTGCTCCTGTTCGGGATAGGACGCGGGGAAATGCGTGCGGCCTCAAGCGAGGAAACGGGGCTGAGGGTTTATGGTGAACAACGAGGATGCGCGGTGGCAGACTGGGATGAAGACGGAAGGCCTGATCTGGCTGTCGCACAGAATGCGGCTGCCGTCCGAGTTTTTCGGAACGCCGCGGGCAAACCCGGACTCCGAGTGCGATTCGCCGGCCCTCGCCGGAATCCCTCCGCGTTGGGGCTTTCGGCACGACTTCGTCATGGAGACACGTGGGGTCCGCGGCAGGAAGTTCGAGGAGGCGGTGGGAGCTTGTCTCAGGACAGCACGATTTTGGTGTTTCCCCAGCCGTCACCCCCGTCGGCGATCCAAGTTGTCTGGCCGGGAGGCAGGGTGATGGAAGGGGCGTTGCCTGCAGGGGCGCGGGAGATTCGGATCAACGAGGAAGGGAAAATCGAGAAACTGCGATAAGCCGGGGCTACGTGATCCCGCGAATGATTTCCGCGCCTTCAACTCCGACCAGTTTCTGGTCGAGTCCACCATAAAAGTAGGAAAGCCGGTCGGGATCCAGTCCGAGCAACGTCAGAGCCGTGGCGTGCAGGTTCTTGACGTGGAGGCGTTCGGTGACGGCAGCGGATCCGAGTTCGTCGGTTTCACCGATGGACCTGCCTCCTTGAATGCCGCCTCCGGCCATCCACATGGTGAAACCGTAGGCGTTATGATCGCGTCCGGTTCCTTCGGCATATTCGGCGGTGGGTTGCCGTCCGAACTCTCCTCCCCAAATGAGGAGCGTGCTGTCGAGCAAGCCGCGCTGCTTCAAGTCCTGGAGGAGTCCGGCAATCGGCTTGTCCGTGCGTCCGGCGTGATACTCGTGGTTTTTGATCAAGTCCCCGTGCGCATCCCAATTGTCGTCGTTGTGGGCGCCGCCGGCATAGAGTTGGATGAAGCGGACGCCCCGTTCCACGAGGCGGCGGGCGAGGAGGCAGCGCCGTCCGAATTCCTCCGTGCGCTTGTCGTCCATTCCGTAGAGAGACCGGGTGGCGGCGGACTCGTGGGTGAGATCCACCGCCTCGGGTGCGTGGCGCTGCATGCTGAAGGCCATCTCGTAACTGGCGATGCGGGCGGCAAGGTTTGAGTGATCGGGCCGGGCTTGCCAGTGTTCTGTATTGTAATCCTTGAGAGTGTCCAGCAGCCGCCTTTGGGCGGATTCGCCGGTGCCTTCACGCCGGTTGAGGTCGAGAATGGGATCGCCGGCGGAGCGGACCAGGGTGGCTTGATACGTGGCGGGCATGTAGCCGCTGGACCAGTTCTTGGCTCCGCTGATGGGGCCGCCGGAGGGATCGAGCATGACGACGAACCCGGGCAAGTTTTGATTGACGCTGCCCAGGCCGTAATTGACCCACGAACCGAGGCAAGGGCTTCCGGAGAGAATCTTCCCGGTGTTCATTTGGAGCATGGCCGAACCGTGAATCGGCGAGTCCGCGGTCATCGAGTGGACAAACGCGATGTCATCGGCGCAGGTGGCCAGATGCGGGAAGAGGCTGCTGATCCACTTGCCTGATTGGCCATAGGGTTTGAAGCTCCATTTGGGACCCACGACGCGGCCCTCGTTGCGCTTGCCTCCGCGGCCGAAGGTCCTGACGGGAATCGTCTTGCCGTCCAGGCGGTAAAGTTCCGGCTTGTATTCGAAGGTGTCGACCTGGCTGGGGCCGCCGTACATGAACAGGAAAATGACGCTGCGTGCTTTGGCGGGTAGCGCGGGGGGTTTAGGGGCGAGCGGATTGGCGAAGGGGGCGGAGGCGTGCGCGGATGTTGGAGCGAAAAAGGAATCGAGGGACAACAACCCGGTGAGCGCGGCACCGGTGAATCCGGCGCCGGTTTCCCAGAGGAACTCGCGCCGGGTGCGTCGGCAAAATTGCTTGGAGGGGTGGGTGCTCATGCGGCGGCGGGTTGGGTTGTTCAGTCCAAGTAGATGACCTCGTTCAAGTTCAGGGCGAGCAGGCAGAATTGGCGCAGAGCCTCTGCGGCGGAAAGTCCATCTTTTTGCCTCCACGCCTCCATGAGGTTGACGCCCCGGTCGGTTTCCGGCGGGGATGGGATTCTTGAGGTGGCCAATGCGAGGGCTCGCTCGACCTGTCCGCGGGGATGGTTCCCGCGCTCTTTTCGGATGCGTTCGGCAAAAACGGCAGATTGGTGGTTCAGGAAATCGCCGTTCAACATGCCGAGAGCTTGCGTCGGTTGCACGGTGGCGAAGCGAATCGGTGTGGAACGGTCTGTTTCCGCCATGTCGAAACTGTCCAGAACCGGGGTGAGCAGGGAGCGTTTGACGTGGATGTAAACGCTCCGCCGGGATTGTTCAGTGAGGCTGGATTTGCCCCAGCCGCTGCCGGGTTGGGATTGGCCGGCGAGCACTTCTTTGGGAATGTCCACATACACGCCCGGGCCATGCATTCTGGGATTGAGATTGCCGGCAATGGAGAGGATGGCGTCGCGAATTTCCTCGGCGGCGAGACGGCGAGGGTCGAATCGCCAGAAATGGTGGTTCATGGGATCGCTTTGAAGCGCGTCTTCCCGGCCGCGGGAGGACCGCCGGTAGGCTTCCGAGCTCATGATGAGGCGATGCATGCGCTTGAGGCTCCAGCCGCCCTGAACCAGTTCCGCGGCGAGCCAGTCGAGCAGTTCGGGATGCGTGGGTTTGTCCCCCTGCAATCCGAAATTGCTGGAGGAGCGAACGAGGCCGCGGCCGAAGTGATATTGCCACAACCGATTGGCGAGCACGCGGGCGGTCAAGGGGTTCTCGGGGGCCGCGATCCAGCGTGCGATGGCGGTGCGTCGCCCGCTGGACCGGTCGGAGGGCGCCACCATCTCGGGCGGGCGGGTGGATGCTCCAAGCACATCGAGGAAACCGGGATCGACTCGGTCCCCTTTGAGCGCGGGATTTCCGCGCAGCAGCACGAAGGTTTCGCCTGGCTTGGATCCCGCTTCCGTCACGGCCAGGGCGCGCGCGGCGGGGATCGTCTCTCGCTTGAGTTTCTCGAGTTGTTCTTTCGCGTTTGAAAAGCGCTTCCAGTTCTCGTCGCCGAGCAGGCGCGCGCCTTCCTTCGCGATGATTTCGTCATTGAAGGCGCTGCGCCGTGCGGGATCACTCCCGGCATGGCGGTCCTGCATGAGGATTTTGAAGTCGTCGATTTCCTTGCGGAGGGACGCGGCGCGGAGTTCGTGGGCCTGCTTGCGGCTGGCAAAATCGCGGCGCTCCATGTCATTCCCAAAGACGGGCACCTCGTCGGTTTCTCCTCCGTTCCGGTAGGGGTTGATGTTCTGAAAGAAGCTGAGCAGGCGGTAATAGTCGTGCTGGGAAATCGGGTCGATCTTATGATGATGACAGCGGGCGCAGTCGATGGTGAGGCCCAGGAAGACCTGCCCGGTCGTGGCGAGGATGTCGTCGAGTCCGTCGTAGCGGGCGAGTTCGCGGTCGGCAGGTTCATCGTCCCAAATGCCGAGCCGGTAGTAGCCGGTGGCAATGATGGACTCCGCGTCAGGTGAAGGCAGTTCATCGCCCGCCAATTGTTCGAGGATGAAGCGGTCGAACGGCTTGTCCGCGTTGAAGGATCGGATGACGTAGTCCCGGTACCTCCAGGCGTGGGGTTTGGGACCGTCCCGTTCGTAGCTGTTGCTTTCCGCGAAACGCACGAGGTCGAGCCAGTGACGCCCCCACTTTTCGCCATAATGGGGCGAATCGAGCAGCCGATCGATCAGTCGTGCCCAAGCCGCTTCCGAGGGGTCCGACTCGAATTGCGCGACGTCCTCCGGAGAGGGTGGGAGTCCCGCGAGATCGAAAAACGCGCGGCGCACGAGTTCCCGCGAATGGGCTCTTCCATTGGCGGCGAGACGGGCTTTCCGAAGCCCGGCGTCGATCATCACATCGATCGGGTGGGGGCCCCCTTTGCTCGGGGGTCGGGCGGCAACGCGAGGCGGTCGAACCGGTTGAAACGCCCAGTGGGCGCGATCTGCGGGTCCGATCGAAAACTCTTTTCGTACCGGCGGAGTCGATGCGGCGGGAGTTTCGGGCATGGCGGCCCCATCCTGCACCCATCGAGTCAATGTTTCGATGAGAGGGGCGGGCAGTTTCTGCTTGGGAGGCATTTTGAACGTCTCCTCCGCGTAGCGGACTGCCTGGATGAGTCGGGATTCGTTCGGGTTACCGGGGATGAGAATCGGACCGCTTTCGCCTCCGGCCCGGATGAACTCCGGGGCGTCCAGCCGCAAATGACCCTTTTGTTTCTCGGGCCCGTGGCAACTCACGCAGTGCTCAGCCAGCAGCGGCCTGATCTTCCGTTCGAAAGATTCGGGTGTGGACTGGGCTTGCGCGGGGAAACCGCCGAGAAGAGACAGCCCGAAAACACAGGCGGACACGAGGGATGCCGCGGCGGGGCGCGGGCGCCGAAGCCGCTCGCTGGTGTCCATGTGTGCTTGAGCCATGTGCGTGCGTCGTGGATGAGGCTGAAGGCTCAGACTAACCCGTGAACGCACGTTTTCGCAACCCCGTTACCGCCGCAGACGGAAGAATTTTGAGGAGTTTGGATCGCCCGTGACGGTGTGAGGGCTCACGGCTCCAAGAACATCCGTCCAAGGCCCGTCCACCGCCGGCGCCGACTGGAGAATCGCCGGTCCACTCCACGTCAACCGGAGGTTGTTGCCACTGGTGCTGATGGAAATGGGGCCCGGCGCGGATTCGATGATGACGTCGCTGTATTGGCGAAACTCCGCTTTAAAGATTCCTCGGAGATTGCCCGTTTCTGAAAGAGTTCCCGTTTCCGGGGCATAAAAGGGACCCATCAACAGCGTCTCGGGAAAGGCTGGGACGGGATTCCCGGAGGGATCGATGGAACCGAACACGTCGGGATAACGCTGGCGTCCCAGCAGCATCCAATCCGATCCGTTGGAGGAGCGGAACATGGAGAACTCTTGGCCCACGCGCTTGAGCCGGACCCAAGTTTGCGATTCCTCGGGGGTGGTGGGAGTGGGGGGGGCTGAGGCGGTGGACAGGCTTCCGGGAAAGGCCCGGTGGAGCATTTCAAAGGAGTCGCTTGCGGGGGCGCCTGACGCGGTGCGGGAAGGATGGACGTGAACCGCTTGAAAGCGGCTGAAGGCAGGTCCGGGATCTTGGCGTGACTGGCCTTCATTTAGCACTTCGCGAACCATGAGTCCCGCGCGTGCAAACTCGCTGGAAGGATCCTGGAATTGGATGCGGACTTTCTTGTCGAAGTCACCGGTGAGTTTCTCGAAGACGAACGAGGCTTCATCGTAGGCGTCGCGGAAAAGGGAACCGCCGCTGTAGAGATCGAAGCCGTCGGATCCCCGCGCTGCGACGGCGGATTCTCCCAGCCGGAGTTCGTTCGCTCCGATCTGAGCCCACTGAGTCAAGCGGTTGGTCCCGGCATGTTCGGCCGAGGGGAGCAGGTTGCCGAGGCGATCCCGGATGTTTTTCACGCTGACGGTGAAGACCGCGTCGTCGGCCAGGCCTTTCACGGCGAGCACCGTGGCGGAGGATCGGGGGAGATGGTTCCAGCGCGTGATGGTTCCGGGTGTGATCGAGAAATTCACGGCGTTCGCCCCGTCCGCCGCGTTGATTTCTTCGTCGAAGGCGACCGTGATTTCGTGGGAGCCGGTCGCTTCCCGGCGCAGCGCGCTGACGGACGCGACGCGGGGCGGTTCGCGATCGGGTTGCACCGTGACCGTGGCTTCACGGGAAACCCGAATCACGCCGGGGATGGTCACTTCGACGCTGTATTTCCCGCCGGTATCGGACACTTGGAGAGGGGGGGTGGCGTAGGTGGCGGCGTTGGCGCCCGGAATGTCCACGCCGTTCAATTTCCATTGATAGGCAATCGCGCCCGAATTGGACCTGACTTCGACTTGGAACGTTGCGCTGCGACCTTCGAGCAGGATCTGGTCGGTGGGATGCTTGACGATCTCAAGCTCTTGTCCGTTGGGATCGGACCAAGTTCCGAGCTGAACGCCCCGCAATGCCGCAGAGCCCGGGCGCGGATCGGGATCTTCCTCACGTTTCACGGTGATGGCGCCGCCATCTCCACCTTCGCCTTCACGAAAGGCCAGAGCCAGGTAGTAGCGTTTTCCCGCTTGGAGGGCGATGGGGGCGGATTTGTTCTCGACGGCTTCGGGGTTGCGTCGATCACGGGTGAGCCAGTCGCGGTCGAGGTTCCATTGGGGTTCGGTGGCGATGAGCACGGCGCGGCGAGGGTCCTCGTCGCTGCCGAGATAGAGAGCGGCCGGGCCGGAAGCGGCGCTGTAAAAGACGTAGCGGGCCGTGGTTTGGGGAATGAAATGGGCGTGCAGGCGAGCGGCTGTTTCGCCTTCCGCGCCGGTCGGCGCTTCGAACTGGGCCAGCGTCGCGTATGAAACCGGAGCCGGATTGCCGTCCAGCACGCCGCGGTGAAGTGTGCCGTCCAGGATTTCGGGAGGGGGGTTGAGGCGGAATCGTTCGAGCGTTGCGAAGTGCCGGGTGAAGATCTGGGTCTTGAAGCGAAACTTCGTTTCGGCGGCGATGAGATTGCCGGCGGCGGAAGTGTCCTTGACGTGGCTGACGGAGAGTTCCAGTTCCTGGCCGGGAGAGTGGGGTGAAGTTTTGAGAAAGACCACGGTGCCATCGTCGCTCAACGACGCGGATTGCACGGTGATGCCGGCATTGATGGTGTAGTTCGTCAACGCTTCGGCGGAGGACTTCTCCAGGGCTTCGTTGAAGCTGACCAGGACGGTATTGAGGTTTCCGGCCACGTTGACGCGACCGATGGCGGGGCCTTGCGTATCCGGTGTGACGGTGAGCCGGGCTGGGGCGGAAGCACGCGCGCCCTCCCGGTTGGAGACTTCAACCGAATAATCGCCGGAATCTTGCAGCCGCGCCCGGAGAACAATCGTGGCGTTCGTCGCGCCGGTCAGCGCGGTATTGTCCTTCTTCCATTGATAACGGAAACCCGGTGTGCCATCGACTTCGACGCTCAGCTTGACGGAGGAGCCTTCGGACACGGATTGGGCGGCGGGCTGCTGAAGGAATGAAATCGATCCGGAATTCTTGTTATCGGATGAGAGGTGCTCGCCTGGGATTGGAGCTTGGCCGTCCACCGCTCGGAGCCTCCCGCTGGTCCAGGTCACGGCGAGGTTTTCTCCGCCGCCTCCTTCTTTGGCCAAGGCTTGGAACCAGTAGGGCCGGCCTGCGCTGAGGGTCACCGGAACGGAAACGTTCTCGAGGCGTTCGTTGGGGGAACCGACGTCCACCCGGCTGCGCCGGTTTTCGGTGAGGTAAGCCCGGATCCCGTTGCCGAAGGGTTCCCGGCAAAGCAAGCTGGCTCGAGACGGATTCTCGTCGGCGCTGAGCCAGAATTCCGCTTCGTCGCTGGCGGCGAGATGGAAGGTATAGACGCCGTTGGTGGGAGGATAAAGATAGCCGGAGATTGTCCAGCCGTAACGATTGCGCGCATGGGTGGGCGGCAGACTTCCGCCCTCACCGGCAGGCCACTCGAGCGAAGTCGCATAGGCCACCGCATCGGGGTTTCCAGGGTGCCTTGGGCTTTCCTTGAGGCGGGACAGATGAACGCCGCCGATGGATCGATATTCGCGAACGGTGGCAACGCCTTGGGACGCTGAGGGGGCGGCGGCGTGGGACCCACCCGCCTGAGCGAGGAGGACCGCCAGGGCCAGGGGAGCGGCGGCCGCCTTCCAGTGTTGAAGCATGCGTAACATATGAGTTCCTCAAATCGCAGCCCGAGGTTCGGCGCCCACTGGGGCGGTTGGCACCCGAGCGGCCCGCAAAGGGCATGGGAACGAAGCAGTAGGCATCGCGAGATTTCAACGAAAATATGCGCCTCAGGTGAATGCCCGCTCGGGTAAGTCGCATTTCAGACCGGGAGACTTGGTCGCACCGCACCCGTTCTCATTTTGGTGGGTAGGGCGCGCACTCCGTGCGCGCTGCCTTTGGGAACACCCGATTTCGGCGCGCAACGGAGTGCGCGCCCTACCTTATCAGTCAAAATGAGAACTGCTGGTCGCACCGACGGGATGCTGGCGTCCATTCGGAAACGATGGCAGAATTCGCTCCGTGAAGATCCTTGAGCTCAATCATGTGGCGATTCATGTCAATGACGTCGAGGCGAGCTGCGCATTTTATGGCGGCGTGCTGGAGCTTGAGCCGATGGCCCGGCCGGCGTTTGACTTCCCGGGAGCTTGGTTCAGGCTCGGCCCGGCGCAGGAACTGCATATCATTGGAGGGCGGCAGGAACCGGTTTTCGCGCACAACCGGGGCAATCACTTTGCCCTGCGGGTGGACGACTTGCCTGCCTGGGAGGATTCACTCAAGCGAAAGGAAGTCGTTCCGATGGGCCGCCGCCGCCGCCCTGATGGTGCCGAGCAATTGTTCCTCAAGGATCCGGATGGGCATGTGGTTGAACTGTTCACATTTCAACCGGGTGATCGCGCGACGCGCCATGAATGAGTTCTTCTCGTCGTCCGCTATTTGACGGGCCGCGATCACGGCCTTGTTGAGACCCAAATCGGCCAGGGACGCACGGACGCGGTTGAGGTTCGAGAGTTCCAGCGCGTCGAAATCCGCCAGTTTAAGGCAACCGCCGACTCCTTCCAGGGCGAGGGCGTTTGCGATGCTGTTTCCCACGGATAGGCCTACGACGCCCACCGACTTTTGCTGCAAGACGGACTGTTCGGATGCGGTGATCTTGTTTCGATTGCGGCTCCATCGAAGCTCGGCGAACCCTTCCGGAGGAAGCACGCGCAACAGTCGCCGCGACCAAGGGTAGCGGACCCAGCGGCCGAAGAATGCCGGTGCGATCCCGCCCAGGATGGATTGCCTGATCCTCGTGGCTTCAACCGGGTCGCGACGGCCAGGCATTCGACATCGAATCAATTCTTCGAGCTGGGCATCCAGCGTGTCGGAGATGTCCTCGCGTGGAGTCTTGTCCATCCATTCCGACAATTTGGCGCGTTCATCCGGGAGGCTTGGATCGAACAGCTCGATACTGATCCGTCGCGAGGTGTTCATCGAGTCGATGCGGCCACGACCTTGGGCGGCGTCTTGAAACATCGGACCATCGGCACAAAGGGAAGTCCTGTGCCGGAATGGATGTCGACCGGACCCACCTCTTGGTAGCCGTGCCTCTTCAAGAACCCGGCGATTCGCGGGTTCATGACCCCGAACGCCTGAGGACATCGTTCGGCCCGGCAAAGATCATGAAACGACTCCAGCAACGGAATGCTCACCGCATGACCCAGCCGGTATTCCCTGCGCACGACGAACTGGCTGCCGCAGGCCGCCCCTGCGTCCAGAAAAGGAGTGAAATCGCAAAAGGCAGCCGCCGGCGATTTTCCATCCACTTGCTTCGTCCAACGCAACGACCCCGCGAGAACTTGACCGACCCAGGCAACCAGGAGCCGGGATCCGATGCCTGAGTCAAAAGCGTCCGTCAGACGCTCCGACTCACACGGCGCGTGATACCCGTCCAGGGTCATCACCTCGTAGCGCAACCGGTAAACTGCCTCCTGTTCCTCCGCGCTCGCAGCCCACCGCACTTCCACCGAACGCGTTGTCATACCTCGGATGGGGTTGAGGGGTTTTGCATCTGCCGGAGCGCCCCGCCTGCTTGCAAGCCCTCCGCCAGCGTCTCCACCCAGATATCCAAGGCTTGCTCGTGATCGTGTCTCACCAACGGGCGAGGCGTTTCGGCCTCACGACCGAGCATCGCCTTGGCCTTGCGGTAAAGGACAGCCGTGGCGGGTGAAAGCCATTGGTGACATGCGGTGCCAGGCCGCATCCGGGCTGCTCGCAAATCCACCGTTTGAATCGCGAAAATCAGGGCGATGGACAAATGATGGCGGAAAAGATCGATGGATTGGCGGGCCAGGTTGGCGGCGCCGAAACCGAGACTATTGATGTTTTGATTGAATTGCTCCGCATGAGTCGGGAAGCGGTCCACCAAAGGGAGGCTTAAGTGTTCCAGATGCGGCACGATCGAATTGCCGCAAATCTGAAGCCCCTTCAATCCCATGTTAACGCCTTCCGATTCCGAGCCCGCCAGGGAAGGCGGCAGACCGTGATTGAACGCCGGGGTGACGGCGAGGGCGATTTGCGTATCCATGTGCTTGGCCATCATTCCCAGCGCATGCCGCAGATGGTCCATCCCCAGCCCGACGTATTGGCCAAGAAAATTTCCGCAATGATAGGCCTTCTGCTCGTCGGGATCGATCAATGGATTGTCGTTGCTGGAGTTCATTTCGATTTCCTATTCCCGTTCCAGTTTGGAAAGCAACTCGGCCACCGGGCCGAGGAATTGGGGCAGGCATCGAAGGGAATATCGGTCTTGGATGAGTTCACCCGTCCGGTGAAGCTGCTGCTCCTTGGTTTCTTCCCGCCAGAGGTGGCTTCCATCCAGCAAAGTCAACATACGGGCGGCGACGCTCCCCTGGCCCGGATGAGCCTTTTGAGCATGGACGAAACGGGCGAAGGACTGATCCGAACCCCTCAGGCCCTGAACGAAAAGCGCGTGGATGAGCAGGGAGATGTCGAACAATTCCTGAGCGTCGTGCAGGCAATGGGCGGCGATTGCCGTCAGCACCGAAGTGCCATTGACCAAAGCGAGCCCTTCCTTCGGTCCCAGGCGCGCGGGCTTCAATCCGAGCCGCCGGAGCGCTTCCCCGACGGTCACCTCGGTGCCGTCATAATCGACCTTCATGCTCTCGTCCTGGCCTGTGACTGCCATCGCGATGTGGGCCAAAGGCACCAGATCTCCGCTGGCGCCGATCGAGCCCCATTGGCGGACAATCGGAGTCACGCCCCGGTTCAGAAAAAGGGCATACCGATCGATCCATTCCTTGCGGATTCCAGAGTGGCCTCGCATCAACGAATTCGCCCGAAGCAGCATCGCCGTGCGGACATCCCTGCGCGGCAGCGGTCCCCCAGCCCCAGCCCGCAAGCACCAGAGCAGCCGGTTTTGAAACTCGGAGGCCATGGACGCCGACACGGACTGGTCCGCCATGCCTCCTACACCGGTGGTCACTCCGTAGAGGGCCTGGCCGGTTGTCACCGCGCGTCGCACGAATCGAACCGAATCTTCCAATCGACGAACGGCTTCCGGACTGGAATCGAGCCGCACTTGCTTCCGCCCGAGCCCCACTTCCACGGCATCCTCCAGCCGCAATCCTTCGCCGCGCACCAACACTTCGGGCTTGGCAGTTCCAGGCGGACGGGACGGCTCGGATCTGGCCCGTGCGGGCTTCTGGCACCGGCTTGGGCCGCGTGGAATCCTCGCGAAGGTTGAAGTGAGATCGCGGCAGTGCTCAGCTGGGTGCGTTAGGGTTTCGGATGGAGTGATCATATCGAGTGGCTGTTTTTTTAGCGTCTTCACCCCGTTCTACAGAGTTTCGGCACCCAGGTTGCGCGAAACGGAAATTTTTTTCGGAACCAAGATTTACCCTCCCGACGAACTTGACGCTGAAGTTACTCACTATTTCTCACCCCGGCCCGGCGGAGTTTCTTTGCTGGAAACGGCAATAGCTCCGCATCGATCCGCACAAAGATCCGGGCGGAAAAGCCCTGCTCGAGTTTGGATGGGATCACCTTCCGAAACTGATCGCGCACGCCCCGCTTGACCGATTGGTCACGCGGGGGATTGTGAGTCGCTTCGTAAAGTCAGCCAAGAAGCCGGAGCAAACGGTCCAGGCAACGCTGTGGTGGATTGAGGATGGAGAAAAACCTCGGCGAAGCCATGACCCATTGCCTGATTGACACGTGCGTCTTTTGCAACGTCTTGAACGTGCCGGGTCGGAATCAGAAGCACGCGGAGGTCATCTGCCGGCTCAAACCATTGACTGAGGAGTGAGCCGCGTTGCCGCTGCCCATCGCGGCTGTTTTGGAAACCGACAATCCTATCGAACAACGGGCCGTAGGCCTGCCACCTCGGTGCCTGCGACCCAGGGCCACTCGCTCCGCAGGCAAGTTCCAACGGGAACATGATTGGGTCGAGCGTCCATGCCAGGTCGTGTGGCACCGGAAACAGCGACCCCCCCGGCAAGTTATCCTCCCACTTCGGCGCGGGCTTCGGCGGCGAGCGGGGTGCTGAGGTAACGTTCGCCGGTGGAGCACGCCACGGTGACGATCAGCTTGCCCTTGTTCTCGGGGCGTTTGGCGACTTCGATCGCCGCCCAAACGTTCGCGCCCGAAGAGATGCCCACCAAGAGACCCTCTTCTTTGGCCAGGCGCCGGGCCATGGCAAAGGCATCGTCGTTGGACACCGTAATGCATTCGACGATCTGCGGCTGGCCTGAGCTGTCCTTCAGGTGGAGATTCTTGGGCACGAATCCCGCCCCGGTGCCCTGGATCTTGTGGGCGCCTGGTTTGATCGGCTGATTCGTCAGCGTTTGGGTGATCACCGGCGAATCCTTCGGCTCCACCGCGATGGCTTGGAAGCTCGGTTTCTTGGGTTGGATCACTTCGCAGCAGCCCGTAATCGTCCCGCCTGTTCCGACCGCCGCCACCAAGATGTCCAACTTCCCGTCTGTGTCCTCCCAAAGCTCGACCGCAGTGGTCTTGCGATGAATTTCCGGGTTGGCCTCATTTTCGAACTGTTGCGGGATCCAGGAATTGGGGGTTTCCTTGGCCAACTGCTCCGCTCTCGCGATGGCCCCCTTCATGCCTTCCGTTCCCGGGGTCAGGACGAGTTTGGCGCCCAGCATGGCCAGGAGTGTCCGCCGCTCCAGCGACATGGTTTCGGGCATCGTCAGGATCAATCGGTAGCCTTTGGCCGCCGCGACGAAAGCCAGCGCGATGCCGGTGTTGCCCGACGTCGGCTCGATGATGACCGTGTCCTTCTTCAAGATGCCGTATTTCTCCGCTTCTTCGATCATCGCCATCCCGATGCGGTCCTTGACGCTGCCCAGCGGATTGAAGAATTCGCACTTCAGAAGAATGGTGGCTTGGAGTCCGGCGGTCACTTTGTTCAGGCGAACCAGCGGGGTTCGACCCACCGTCTCCACAATGTTGTTGTAAATTCGGCCCATAAATTATCGGGGATGAGGTTGACCGCCGATGATGCGGGATCGACCGACCGGGGCAAGAAGAAATCCGGCTGCGCTTTTAGTTTGGCAACACCGAGGCCAATCCCCAATAACTCCGCGGCACGAAGCGAATCCGTTATGGCAGAACCCAAGAAGCAGGTTTACGACGAGAGCAAAATCAAAACCCTCTCCTCCCTGGAGCACATCCGTTTGCGCACGGGCATGTACATCGGGCGGCTGGGGGACGGCACCCACTACGACGACGGCATTTACATCCTACTCAAGGAGGTCATCGACAACGCGATCGACGAGTTCATCATGGGCCACGGGCGGGAGATCCAGATCAGCGTGGCGGACGAGGAAGTGAGCGTGCGGGATTTCGGGCGGGGCATACCGCTCGGAAAAGTGGTGGATTGCGTCAGCCAGATCAACACGGGCGCCAAGTACAACGACGAAGTTTTTCAGTTCAGCGTCGGTTTGAACGGCGTGGGCACGAAGGCGGTGAACGCGTTGTCGCGCGATTTCCTGGTGCGCAGCCATCGGGATGGCCAGATGGTGGAGGCCGCCTTCAAGCAGGGCCGCATCAAGGGGAAAAAAGAGGGCAAGACGACCGAAGAGAACGGCACGTTCGTCCGGTTTTCACCCGACCCTGAGATTTTCAAAAAAGTGGAGTTCAAGCCCGACTTGATCGAGAAGCGCCTCCGCTACTACAGCTATCTCAACAGCGGATTACGGCTGGCGTTCAACGGCAAGACGATTCAGTCCAAGAACGGACTGCTGGATTTGGTGTTGGAAGACCTGGAAGCCGATCACAGCGAGCCGATTTACGCCCCGCTGCACTACGCGAGCAAGACGCTCGAGTTTTGCTTCACCCACAGCAACAGCCGTTACGGCGAGACCTTTTTTTCCTTCGTCAACGGCCAATACACTTCCGACGGCGGCACACATCTGAGCGCGTTTCGCGAAGGATTGTTGAAAGCGGTCAACGAGTTCTCCAAAGGCGGCTACGAGGGTGATGACGTGCGGGAGGCCATGGTGGGTGCGGTCGCCATCCGCCTCAAGGATCCGGTTTTCGAATCGCAGACCAAGAACAAGCTGGGCAACACGGAGATTCGGTCGGATCTTGTGAATCAGGTTCGCGAGGAACTGCTTCATTTCTTCCACCGCAACAAGCTGATCGCCGAGAAGATCATCGCCAAGGTCGAGGACACCCGGCAGTTGCGCAAGGAGTTGCAGGAGGTCAAAAAACTGGCGCGGGAACGTTCGAAGGCGATTGCTCTCCGCATTCCGCAGCTCAAGGACTGCAAGATCCATTTCGACCGCAAGCGGGACAAGGGCCGCGGCACCATGGTTTTCCTGACCGAGGGTCAATCCGCCGCGGGTTCGATCGTCAGTTGCCGGGACGTCAACACGCAGGCCATCTTCGTGCTGAAGGGCAAGCCGCTCAATGTCTGGGACTTGAAGCGGGATATCGTTTACCGGAATGACGAGATGTACAACTTGATGCGCAGTCTCGACATTGAGGACAACCTGGAGGGTTTGCGCTACGACAAGGTCATTCTCGCGACCGACGCCGACGTGGACGGGTTGCACATTCGAAACTTGCTCATTACCTACTTCTTCAAGTTTTTCGAACAATTGATTCACGACGGGCATCTTTTCGTGCTGGAAACGCCGCTCTTTCGGGTGCGCAACAAGGAACAGACCCTCTATTGTTACGACGAGCGCGAGCGGGACCGGGCGGCTGCGGGGCTGGGGAAATCGGCGGAGATCACCCGCTTCAAAGGTTTGGGTGAGATTTCTCCCTCGGAGTTCAAGCAATTCATCGGCAAGAACATGCGGCTAAGCCGGGTGGAATATGCCCACAAGGGGGAAGCCTCTCCGATCTTCGACTTTTACATGGGGAAGAACACCCCGGAACGGCGAGGGTTTATCATGGAGCATCTGGTTGTGCCGGTGGAGGATTGAACCTCCCAACCAACTTCAGCATCAAGTGAGTCGGGAAGTTGAAATGGATGCCCGGTGATATGGAGTCCCGAGGCTTTGGGGAATCCTGTGGAGGATGGGATCAAGCCTCATCGGGCATGGCCTCGTTGTGGGTTGAAGCGCTGTGCCGTTGGAAACACATTTTTCAAGATTGCAAACGGACAACGTGATGGTGAATAGTTGCCGAACTTAGCCCAAATACGTTTCCTATTCGAAACTCGCACGCAGAGGATTCTGGCACGGTCTGTTTCAGGCTTGTCCTCATCGAGCCGAATGGGAGAGAGACTGATAAAACCAACTCAACCGAACTATGAGACAACAACCCTCCGAATTCCTGGCGCGTTGGCGCGAGGGAAAGCGGCGTTCTGCCTTCACTTTGATCGAATTGCTGGTGGTGATCGCCATTATTGCGATTCTTGCGGGCATGCTTTTGCCCTCGCTGGCCAAAGCCAAATCGAAGGCCCAAGGCGTCATTTGTTTGAACAACAACAAGCAGCTCGGCTTGGCTTATGTGCTCTATGCCGATGACAACAGCGACCGGCTTTGCGGCAATCTCGATGGCGGCGAGGCTCAAACTGCCGCCAATTCCAACCGCACTTGGTGCGTGGGCTGGCTCGATTCCGGCAGAGGCTCCCCTTCGGGCGCCAACACCAACACCCTTTATCTTCTGAATTCCCAGCTCGGCCGCTACAGCCAGAGTGTGGGAATTTACAAGTGCCCCGCCGACAAGAGCAAAGACAACAACGGGCGTGGAGCCCCCCGTGTTCGCTCGGTGTCGATGAACGCTTACCTCGGTGATCGCGGCGGCCCGTTCTCCGGCGGTTACCATCAATTCAAGAAATATTCCGATATCAAGGTGCCTTCCCCCTCCCAATGCTGGGTTTTCGTGGAAGAACGTGAAGACAGCATCAATGACGGATGGTTTGCCGTTGATATGGACAACTTTGATCCCGCCCGTCCCGCGGGCAGCCGGTGGGTCGATTGGCCTTCCAGCTATCACAACGGCGCTGCTGCATTCTCCTTTGCCGATGGGCATGGTGAGCACAAGAAATGGCTGGATCCCCGGACCAAGCCGAAAATCGGGCGCATCGGGCAAGCCTCGCCGAATAACCCGGACGTCGAATGGATTCAGTTGCGCACCTCGTCCAAGGTGAGCGGTGCCAACCGTGCTCAGTAGTTTCGCCGGCGGCATTAAGACCACATCGTTTTTGTCAAGATGGTTCACGCGCGAGCGTGAGCCATCTTTTCTTTTTGGAATCCAAGAAATGGGTGCATCATCGCTTCGAGAAAGGAGGGCGGGTCCGCAGAACTCCTTTCTTCCCGTCGAGCGCGCTTTGTCGGAGAGTTCGGCCTGAGTCTCATCTGATGTTTCCGTGACCACAACGAACGCATCGCAACCTGTGAAAAGCCGGAAACTCAAGCTGTTCCTCGGCCTTGGAGCAGTGAGCTTGGGTCTGGCCTTGGTGTGGCTCGTGGCTCGGAATCCCGCCCTCGAATTGCCGCGCCCCCCGAGGCTCGACCAACTCGAGCCGCAACTTTCAGCCTATTTGAGCTCCGAACTGGATCGAATGGGTTCGCGATCCCGGAGGGCTGAGGATCATTCCCGCATCGGATTGATCGCCGCGGTCAACGGGCTCTGGCACGAGGCTGCCTTCGCCTTCTCCAACTCGGTCGTGCTCAAGCCTGACCAACCCCTGGCTTTGATGTATTGGGGGGTGGCGGCCCAGGAAATCAATGAACTCGAGAACGCCATCGACCTGTTCCGGCGGTGCACAACGGAACACCCGCAGTTCATGCCTGGATTTTACCGGCTCGGATTTGCCCTGCTGGCACGGGGTTCAGCAGCCGAAGCCGAGGCTGCTTTCGCGGAACTGACGCGGGGCGAACCCGGCGAATGGCGGGGTCACGCAGGTCTGGGGGAATGCAAACTCCGGCTTGGAAAACCAGGCGAAGCCCTCGTGCCACTGCAAG
>VHDF01000070.1 GCA_016871495.1 Verrucomicrobiota bacterium
ACAGGCGGGGCATTGGTCACGCGCACATCAAGCGTGAACACGTCGTTGGTCTGGCGTCCCAAGCTGTCCAGGGCCAGAATGCGGATCGTGGTTTTGCCGAAACGGTTCAGTGTGGGGCGCACAAAGATGAGGCGATTGGTGCCACTGCCGCTCACGAACAGGTTGGCGGCTTCATTGGGAACGATCGTGGTGTCCGACGACGAGGCGGACACGGTCCAAGTGCCGGCCACGGCAGGATTGGTTCCCACGATGACGGGAATCATCTTGGTGGAGTTCCAGAACATGGCTTGGTTGGGGACATCGACGATGGTCGGATGCTCTTGAGCGTGTGCTCCGAGCATGGCCGTGAGGAACAGAAAACCGGCGGTTCGAGGAATCCAACGTGATGCAAAGGAGCAATACCATTGGAGGAGGGATTTCATGGTTGGAGTTGGTCGGTGGATTTTGGGGTGAGCAGCGTCGGAAATGCCGCTGGCATACCGGCACACGGCCCGTCTTATGGCATAGATCGGCCGGGGGATCAATCCGCTGAAGTTGGATTCGAGGGCGGTCCGTGAATGCCGAAGCTGTTCCTGGCTCTCCTCGCCCGCGGATGAATAACTTTAGAAACCGTATCAGTTGTATGTCGTGGGGCGCAGGCTGCCCAGCCTGCCTTATCTCGCCGACTGCCCGGCGGCCCGTCGGGTGAAGAACGAGACCCTTCCATGCTCTCCACGCGCCGGGTTCCCTTCGTCGCCCCGCAGGCTGGGCAGCGTGCGCCACAGCAGACAGGGCTGTCTGCGTGACCACGACAACCCGGTCACCGACAACCTCTGGATGCGCCGGGGGCGGTTGCGAGGGTGGGATCTACGCCTAGCCCGGATATTTCATACTGAGCTTGAATCCGCGACAGTGCGCCGCGTGAGGGCACGCGGCCTACAATCGCGACTGCCTCCGTGTTTGTAGGCCCGGTGTCCTCACCGGGCGTCCCGTGCATGAAATATGCGGGCTAGGCCATAGGAAGTGTCTCGGCGAGGCTTCGCCGAATTTGAAACGCGCCTGGTGTGGCCCGGATTGGCGTGCCCTACCAGACGAACGGGCTCGCGACGGCGAACCGAGCCCAGGGACTGGCCGGAAGGGGCACGAAGATAGGCGGGCTAAGAATGGCGAAAGGTAATGCGGGCCTTGCCGAGGTCGTAGGGTGACATCTCGACGTTGACTTTGTCGCCGACGCTGATCCGGATGAAGTTCTTGCGCATTTTTCCGGAAATGTGGGCCAGGACTTCATGTCCGGTGGGTAACGCGACGCGGAACATGGTGCCGGGAAGCACCTGTGTGACCGTACCTACGAGTTCGATTGGTTCTTCCTTAGCCATGTATGGGTGCGCGGACCTCCCCAAAGCAACCGAGTTTCGGGGACTTCCGCAACAAGAGCAGGCAGACTGCTGATTCGTTCCTCTGATTGCAAGCACTTAGCACCCTTCTGGACGGGAGGAGTTTTAGAGATGGCGCAGTCGTCCGCGGTATTTTTCCAGCAACTGGTGATTGTGGGCGTCACCGTTGGTGTTGCTGCTGATGTAAATTTCCGGACAGGTTCCCTTCAAGAGCGCCAGTCGAATCGCCTCGACGACCATGGCGTTGATGAGAAACAAGCCGGTCAGACTTGACATGGGACCCACCCGTCCAGGCAGGCCGGGGAAATCCAGGCAGGCGTCGCCCGACACTCCGCAATTGTCCAACACCAGATCGCAAACTTCGAAAAGGCGTTTGCCGGAAGTGTGCCGGGAGGGCCAAGCCTGCGACTGTTCCATGTTGGTGACGGCAATCGTTCGGAGTCCCAATTCCTTGCCTCGCAAAGCCATCTCGATGGGAACCGCGTTGCGTCCGGAATTTGATGCGACGATGAGAATGTCCCCGGGTGCAACAGGATAGGAAGCCAGGATGCGATCCGCCAGACCGGTTTCCCGCTCCACATAGGTGGCTTGGATGGCTTCGTGATGAAGCATCAGCCGGTGATCGAGGATAGGCGCGGCCCGGGCAAGTCCTCCGGCGCGGTAAAAAACCTCCTCGGCGAGCATGTGTGAATGCCCGGTGCCGAACACATAGAGCCAGCGATCCGCCACAAGCGCCTGGGCGAGCCATTCGGCCGTGGTTTGCAATGAGGCGGCCTGGGTTTGGCGCACCTTCTCGAGTTGGGCGAGGACAGCGTGGTAGAAGCGATCGATTCCGTTGTTTTCAGTCATGATGGGAAAGGGTTGAGGTGCTCATGGGTTACGGGATGGTGATTCCCGAGCGTGGGTCGCGTGGACCCGAGGATCGGTCTCAGGTGACCTGAGGGGAGAGGGACTCGGCCGTGGCCCCGGGCGGGGGAAAGGGCGGTGACGATTCCTTCAGGTTTTGGATGACTTCGGGAGTGAGGGTAATCCCGGCATCCACCAGCGCCATCGCGGCGGCGCCCAGCATGGGTGCGAGATGGCCTTCCATCACGAGGATTCCCGAGTGTTCCTCCATGCGTGCGATCAACGCCTCCCGAACCCGGGCATTCTTGCGGAGCACGCTGCCGTTAAAATACACCGGTACCGGATCGAGTTTCAGTTCCGCGCCGTGGATGGCGTAAAGGGCAAGGTCGCCCAGGCTCTTTCCCCCGTCGCGGCATATTTCTTGAAAGACGAGATCGGTATCCGCCTGAGTGGAGAGGTAGCCCGCGAGCGCGGCCATTTTCTCCTTGTTGAAATCCTGCCGGTGAATGATTGGAACAATGTCGCTGAGATCGCGCACTTGGAACCAGCGGGAGATATCCGAAACCAGCGCCGTCTCAGGCCCCCGTCCCTCCAGCGCGGCGATCGCGGCACGGATGGACTGGACGGCGACCCAATAAGCGCTGCCTTCGTCTCCGAGGAGATGTCCCCAGCCTCCGGTTTGAAAGAAACGTCCGGCATCACTCTTCGCGAGGATCACGGATCCGGTTCCACTGATGATCAGGACACCGGGCCGGTTCAGGCAGACACCGGCGTAGGCGGTCATGCAATCGCTGACGAGCCGGGTACGATCCGACGGGATGAGTCCCTGGCAAAGTTTCAGTTTTTGGTCCGGCGGCGCCTCGGCGAAAAGGGCGGCGGAGCCGATGACCGCCCCCACCAGCGTGCGCCCGAGCGGGAGCTGGCTGTCGAGATTGCGGACCAGATCATGGAGATTCCTCCGGGTGGCGGCCAGGGGGCTGCCGAGAAAATTGAGCGAGCCTGATTGGGCACGGGCGATGACTTTGCCTTCCAGCGTGACGGCAACGCCGAAGCTGTAAGTGGCACCCCCGTCGATGCCAAAGACGTATTCTTGGGAAGAGGCGGAAGATTTCATGCCGCGAATCGGAGGCCGAGATATAATGTCGCGGAGTCGCCCGCCCCGGTGCGGATGAGCTCGGTGAAGCCAAGTTTGCCGTAGAAATGAAGGGCGCGGTGGTTTCCGGGATGCATGGCCAGATGGACTCCGGGCGAACCGAGCCGTCGAAGCTCGCCAAGCAAAATGTCCATCATCCGAACTCCGAGGCGATGCCCTTGGGCGCGGGGCATGAGGTCGATGTGGAGATGGGAGGGATAGTGCGCGTAGGGCTTGGGCAGGTGGATGGATGGATGATGATACTCCCAGTGCATTTTCCGGGCGGGGGTCCAGGTGGTGGGATCGCCTGAAGGTTCCGGAAATTGCCGTCTGAGTTCAGTCAGCCATTCCTCTTCGAAGCGGCGGTAAAAGGGACGCGAATCCAGAACTGCAAGCGCGTAGCCGCAGACTCCCGTGTCATCCTCCAGCACCAAGGCGAGACGCGGTTCGAATTGCAAGTAGGGACCGACATAAAATCGCCCCAGAGCCTCCGGATCATCTTGGAACAGGGAAGTGCCGTCCCGCCCGGCGTCCCCGGTTTCCAAGCAGACGCGATAGGTGGCCGGACGGTCGTCGGGCCGGGCGGCACGGATGCGGTAGCTTGGGCAAGGATCAGCCATGGTGAGCGCGGAGGGGATCAAGCGGTTCCGGCCGTGCCGGGAAAGAAACGCGCTGGGTTGACGGCTACTGAACCGTCGGGTCCGCGATTCAGGCAGGACTGAAGGGCGGCGATGAGACCCCCGCGGAGCAATTCCGGCGCGTGGTCGGCGGAAGTGAAGGTGCTTTGTCCATCCGCATCCCTCCAGGCCAGATACTGGGTCAGGAAAAGGAGGCATTCTTTCAGATCCCACACGGGACGATAAAGCGCCAGCAACAGGTCGCGGTTCTCGAGTTCTCCCAATTTCTGCTGGATCTCCGTGAGCCGCTGCAGCGTGCGTTCGAGCTTGGAACGGGTGGCGGGGTTCACGGGCGAGGGGGCGTGCAGGGCTTGCTCGATGGACTGCCAAAGTTCGCGACCCGCCGGGCCGGGTTGATAAGGCAGGTAAAAATGCTCGGCCAGCCATGACACGTCCTCCGCGGAAATTTCGTGGCGGCTGCCGGCGTTGAAGAGCCGGGTCCATGCGGTGGCGGCTTCGGTGAAGGCCTCGTCCGGTTGGTAAGAGGATGGGTTGGCGCACCATCGGGCAAAAGTCATGATCGGCATGAAGTTCGCTTCAAACTCACAGTTCGGGTTGATGACAATTCCTGAGCAACGATGGGCCAGGGAGGCGTCCCGACCGGTGAAAGGCCCGAGGTGGACGCGGCGCACATCGTAATCGTTGGCCCAAAGATTGTCCCAAATCAGGGGTTTTCGGCGCAAGACCTGGGCGAGTTCCTCGATTTCAGGCCCACCAAGGGTTTCCGCGATAATTTCACGCCCGGTCCAGAAGATGGCGATTTCCGGGTGTAAACGCTCGCCCAGCACGCGAAGGTAAGGGGAATCGGCGGGACGATTCCCAGCCATGCGTCCGCAGTATTCGGTGGGGCAAAACCAAAGGGAGCTGTCCGAACAGATCCTTTGGAGGGCTTCGCGCAGCCGGTTGGCGGTTTCGGATTGGGCGTGAGCGTGGGAAGGGAAACGAGCCTGGTCTTCAGGATGGAGGACCGCCGGGATGTCGTCGAAGAGCAGCGCGAATCGGCGGACCCCGAGCCGGGCGATTTGAACCAGCTTCGACTCCAAAGCTGTCCGATCCGAATCCGAGGTGAAGCGGATATCGAGGCCTGGCGCGATGGCATAGACGAAGTCGATCTGGTGGCGTTGGCAGTCGCGCAGGAGAGCGCCCAGTTCGGCTTCTTGTCCGGTGTCATACTCTTCGCGCCAGCGGGACCGGTGTTTGCGATCATCTTTGGGCGCGTAGAGATACGTATTCAGCCCGCCTTCCTTCATCCAACCGAACAGTTGGTGGCGTTGGCGGGCATTCCAGGGGCGTCCGTAAAATCCTTCGACGACTCCAGCGATCATGGGGATGGAGGAGAGGGTTGGACCCTAGGTTTGGTAGGCGAGCCAGAGCGCGCGAAAATACTTCATGATCCGGACAGGGTCGGGAGAATCCGGAATTTCCGCCAGACAAAAGCCGGTGTAACCGATTTCGTTCAACCGACGCAGCAGGGTGCGGAAGGGATAGTCCTCCAGGAACAGGTCGCGCATGTGAACGGCATTGATCTTGTGTTGAACAAGATTGAAGTTCGCGTCGAATCCGTCCCCGAGGAGGTCGGTTGGGTTGGAGTTCCAGCAAACGCCCACCGCTGGATGATCGGCCGCGTCGATGATTTTGCGAATATTGGGGAGCAGGCTGGTGCCGGTTCCATGAACTTCCAGGCGGATGACTTGACCGAGGTTGTGTCCGAATTGGCCGAGTTCTTTGAGGGAGCGCCCGATTTGTTCGAGCGTTTTTTCGGGGGGAACTTCTTTGGGAAGGCCATTGGGGCGGACTTTGACACCGGTGGCGCCGACGTCATGGGCCAACTGAATGTATTCCTTGGTGGCTTTGATATCGGCGGCGAGTGTGGCCGGGTCGGGAGTGTGATAATCGAAAGCGCTGCCCAGGCTCCAGAGTTGGACGGGGGAATCGGCGAAGCGTCTTTTGACTTCGGAACGTTGGGAAGACGAGAGGTTGACCTCGACCTTATGGGCATGGGTGGTTCGGAGTTCGACCCCTTGGAACTTCGCTTCAGAACAGCGCTTGATGATCGTTTCGATGTCCCAATCTTTGGCAAGGTTGTAGGTTACGGTGCCCAATTTCATGCGTCCTGGGCTGGCCGCGGGAGCGGCGGCGGCTGGGGCAGCGACGGGCCCGAGGGCGGCCAGGCCGGTGAGCGCGGCACTGCCGGACACGGCGCGAACGAAGGAGCGGCGGGTTTGCATAGATGGATCTCGGAACGGGCGGAGGTTAGAGCCAGCGAAGGCGCGGGGCCAGTCTGAAAGCGACGCCCAACCACATTCTCAAAGCGTTTTTCTCAATGCTTGCAAAAGCGACGGGGGCTGACGGTGAAGAGAGGGTTGGACCCTGGATATCATCGGAAAATCCACTCGGCCCGAACGTGAATCGAACTCGGCCTCCTTCTTGCTTCAGGGGTTGGCAGCATGAAAGCCGCAATATTTTTCGAACGTGATGGAGTGTTGAATCTTACACGGACCCAGGGAAACACCCAGGTGATTCCGACGACCATGGAGCAGTTTCAAATCAATCCCGAGGCCGTCACGGCTTTGGGGGAGCTCAAGCAGGCAGGATTCCTGTTGATAGCCACCACGAATCAGCCCGGCATCTCGCGGGGATGTTTATCCCGGCGCGAATTGGATTGGATGCACGCGGCCCTGAGGCGAAAGCTGCCGTTGGACGATATTTTTGTTTGTTCGCACGACGATGGCGACCGTTGCACGTGCCGCAAGCCCGGTTCGGGATTGTTTATCGAAGCCGCGTTCAAATGGCATCTCGATTTGGAGCGATCCTTTGTGGTCAGCGACAAGTGGCAGGATGCCCACGCTGCCCGTCAGGTGGGGGCGACCTCGTTGCTTTTGAAATCCCCATGGAACGGACGGGGTCACTACGATTTCATGGCCGAATCGCTGGGTGACATCGTGCAGAAGATTCACCAACTGAGCTCGGCGTCCTGCTTGTTGATGCATCAAGTTTGAGGCGGTGCATCATGATGTTTCCGGTGATGCAGGTAGGGCGCGTCCGTCCCGGCGCGCCGCCGGAGCATGATGTTTTACATCCCGTGGGAGGCGGGCTGGGACAGTCCCGCCCTACCAACAACATCGGGGTACACGGAGTTTCAGGCTCCAAGCCTGCGGCGGCTTGAAAAGCCCTGGGGACGGATTCATCGTGAGGGCGTGACCCGCCGAGAACTATGCCGGTTGTTACCGGCCCTTTGTTTATGGGGAGCCCGGGATCTTTTTGCCGCGTCCGGCAGCGGGGCTGGAAAAGTTTTCCCCACAGGTCCGGAACGCATCGAGCTCGGATCCTGGGCCAGCGCGCGGAGCATGCGGTTGAACTGGCAGCGCTCGGCAGAGCGTTTCGAGGTCTTGGGACAGGGAACCCGCGGGAACTTTTCGGGCGAGATCGATTCCAGGAAGATCACCATTCGAGGCGTGGTGTGTTACTTGTCTTATCCCATTGCCCTCATGGACGAACGGTTGTGGATTGCGACAGGGGATCTGGCCAAGGTAATGATGCCTTTGCTGTTTCCCGCCGGACGGGGCGCCCGTGGTCCGGGAAGTTCCTTGGCCACCGTCTGTGTGGACCCGGGGCACGGCGGCAAGGATCCCGGGAACCGTCATTTCGGACTGCTCGAAAAAGAGCTCACACTCAAACTCGCGCTGACCCTCAAACCTTTGCTTGAGAAGAGCCGGTTCCGTGTCGTGCTCACGCGAAAATCGGACCGCTATCTGGAGCCTGAGATCCGTCCGGTGCTGGCGCGCAAAGCGGGAGCGGATATTTTGGTTTCGCTCCATTTCAATGCCGTGCCTCGGATCGGAGCTGAAGTGCGAGGAGTGGAAACTTACGCCCTGACTCCGGCGGGCCATCCGTCCACCAACGAACGCGTGGCTTCGACGCGAACGGGGTATTCCGGCAACCGGCACGATGCTGCAAACGTGCGGTTGGCGTTTGAGTTGCAGCGCGGATTGGTCCGGACCTTAGGGGCGGAAGATCGGGGGGTGAAGCGGCAGCGATTCGCGGTGTTGCGCGAGGCGCCGGTGCCGGCGGTCCTGGTCGAGGGCGGCTTCCTGAGTGATTACCGGGAGTCGCGTCTGATCTCGCAACCGGCGTACTTGCTGAGAATGGCGGAGGCTATTCGGGACGGCTTGCTGGCTTTTGTTGGCTAAATCCCATGTGCTTTCAAGGGGCTCGTCATTCGCTCGTTCGTTTCGGCGCCGGTTTTGTCGCTCGGCAGTTACAGACCCGCTCGGATAGGCTCCTGGCTCGCGCCCCGCCAGCGCCAAAAATTCCGGCGCGGCTGAAGCTCCTCTTGAAAGCGCATTAGAACCAATGGCGGCCGGATCCGTGGTCCCGTTATCGCCAGAGGAAGGAGGACGCGACGTCGCGTCGGAGGCGGACATTATCTTCCGCGATTCGAGAGGAGAGCGCTTTGGCCATGCCGACGAGAATGGGACAGGCGATGGCGGGGAGTTCACGGGTCATCAGATGAAACGCCTCGGCGCTCAGCCTCAAGAGGCGGGCCTGACCCTGACCTACGATGTCCGCGGATCTTGCGCTTTGGGTGAACATGGCCATTTCTCCGAAGGACTCGCCGCTCGGGATTTCCGCCAGGGTTTTGTCGTCCATGCCAATCATCAGCCTGGCGCGGACCGTGCCTTCGAGGACGAAATACACGCCGTCGGCGGGATCGCCCCGGCGAATGAATACTTCCTGGTCCGAACAGCGCACAACCTGGCAAAAGCGCAGGAACTGTTCGAGTTGATCGTTCGAAAGGCTGGAGAACAGGGGAAAAGAACGGAGTTCATCCGGGCGGGCGTCGTGGGCGGCGGAAGGAGGCTCGGAGGATCCCTCGGGCGCTTGCGAGTGGGCGAAGTGAGGCTCCAGCGCCGCGATGCGCTTGGCCGGGCACCAGTCGTCCGCGGATTGAACATGGATCCAGGTGGAAGGGAGAACACGTTCGTCCTGCACCCAGGATTTCAAGGTGTCGAGGTCGATGGGGCCATAAACCATGTTGTCACAAGCCCAAACCTTGAACGATTCGGTGGATTCCATGCGCCGGGGAGCCTGGCACACCAAGCGCGTTGGAGCGAGGCTAAAGGAGTCCGCCACGGGGACAGTTCCCGAGGCCATCCACGGACATGTTTGGAGGTTTGTGCCCACCGGACTTGCAGGGCTCGGATGGACGGGATGATGACAGGAGGCGCAGTTTCATGAGGAAGAATGCGTGGCCATGAATTGTTTGTCCAGGGATCAGGACGCCGCCGGGCCCCTTGCGATGGGACCGGGTTTGTGGTTTCCTTGCATCGTGCCTTCCGATGACACCGGTTCAGATTTGGAACCCCAACAACGCCGGGCTTTTTTTTCCGGCCACGCATTGGACTCAGATTGCGGTCATCAACAGTGATGCGCATCCGCAGTCCCGCCATGCCTTGGAGGAGTTGTGCCGGATCTATTTGCCGGCCATTGAGGCCTTCCTGCGATGGATGAAGGAAGTCCCGGGTGACCCCGCGGAATTGGCCAATGAATTTCTGGCGGATTTTTTGCATCAGGATTCATTGCGCCGCGTGGACCCGGCGAAGGGAAAATTTCGGAATTATCTTTCCGGCGCCTTGCGGAATTTTTTGAGAAACAAATGGAAGGAACGGAAGCGGGAACGGCTTTTGGTCGCATTGGAGGACAATGAGGATTACCCGCAACCGGAAGACGCCGCCGTGAGCGCGTTCGACCGCAAAGTGGCGGAAATCCTGGTCGGCAGGTCGATCGAGAACGTAAAATCGCGTTTCGAAGGCAGCCGGATTGAAGCGCAGATCCCGATCCTGCTGCCTTACCTGACCGCTCATCCACCCGCGGAGACGATGAAAGACCTCGCGGCCCGCCTGGGGATCAGCGCGGATTTGATTTATCAGAATTTCAAGCGGATCCGCACGGAATTGAATGTGCAGTTGCGGCGGGAGGTGAAACGGCACCTCGGCCCCGAGGACGATCCCGAGGAGGAGTTGCAGGCCCTTCTGATGGCGTATTCGCGAGAATAGCGCCCTGTGAATTCCACGCCCACGACGCCTTGCCCCCATTGTGGGACGCCGCTTTCGGCCCTGGGTCTTTGCGTGCCGTGTGTCCTCCGGTCGCCGCCGGAACCAGAGTCCTCGTCCTGGGATCAATCCACCGTCCCAATGGAGGATTGGATTTCCCAGGGAAGTCAGGCGGATTCCGGATCCTCGAAGGCGTTTGGTGATTACGTTTTGATCGAGAAGATTGGGGAGGGCGGCATGGGCGTCGTTTTTCGTGCCCGCAAGCTCAGCTTGAAAAAGGAGGTCGCGGTCAAGTTCATCAAGGGAGGGCGGGAGGCCAGCGAGAGGCGGGTCGCGTTTTTCTTGAGGGAAGCCGAACTGGCGAGCCAGCTGGATCATCCGCATATCGCTCCTGTGTACGAGGTTGGGGAACGCGATGGAGCGCGCTATCTCGTCATGCGCTACATTCCCGGGACCACTCTGGCCAAACGCATGAAGGACCCTCGTTCACGAGGTCCGTGCGCGAACGGGTTGAACTGGTGTTGAAGATCGCTCGCGCGGTTCATTACGCCCATCAACGAGGCATCATTCACCGGGATTTAAAGCCGGGGAACATTTTGATGGATGATGAAGGCAATCCGTTCGTCACCGATTTCGGACTGGCTCGTTGGACGGAGCAGGAGGCGACCATTACGATTGGGGAACACCTGATTGGGACTCCGGCCTATATGGCCCCCGAGCAAGTGCAAGGCAAGCAGGCTTCCGTGACCGTGGGGAGCGATGTTTGGAGCCTGGGTGTGTTGTTGTGGCAATTGATCGAAGGCCGCGTCCCCTTTGAGGCTGAGACGCTACCCGCCTTGATTCATTCCATTGTGCACGAGGAAGCTCCACCGTTGTTTCGCGCGGCGCCTTCCAAACCCGCCTCCGAAGCGTTGACCTCGCTTCGCGGGCGTGATGGAGTCCTGGAAGTCCGCGGGGCCGGACGACGATCTGCGAGGGCTGGAGTGGGGGTTGTTGCGGGCGAGGTCTGCATCCTGGGGCGGGCGGATTCTCCATGCCGCTCCGGAACCGGTGATTTCGATGGACGCATGGCCGGACGGGCAACGCGTCCCCATTCTCACATCCCGGGGAGTAGCGCTCCTGGACGGACAAGGCCGAACGTTGGGGGAATGGCCTCATCGTAATGACGGGAGGTCAGGGCAGATCCGGTTTGATCCCATGGGACAGCAGCTCGCGGCGGCGTCGTCGGGAGGTTTGCTTCGAGTTCATGTGACCACGGGTGAGGCGAGTTGGCTGACATCGAACGACTGCCGGCGGGTGGAGTTCTCCTCCCAGGGTTCGCTGTTGGCGGCCGCTGAAATGGAGTCGCGTGAAGGCGAGTCTCAGCGCGGCGTCAGCGTGTATGACGTCGCCACCGGACGAAGGATCAAACGATTGGACCTGGCGGGATTTGCGCTCGGCTGGACGAGCCAGGACAAGGCATTGCGAGTGGCCGGGGATCTGGGCTCGGCGGCTGAGTGGCGCACGGGCGCGGAAGCCGGTGTGGAAATCATCAGGGGGGAAAACCAAACTCCTTCCAGCTTGCTGGCGGATCAGGCGAGGCTGTTCCTACGCACTTCGCGATTTGGCATGGCGCAGGCCTACGACCTTGAAACCCGGAGCAAGCTCTTTGAGATTTCGGGCCTACCGGGCAAGGATGTTCAACTGGCGTTATCCCAGGACCGGCGCACGCTGGCGGCGACCACTTCCGGCGAGGTTCTCCTGCTTCTGCCGGCTTCTGAACGAGGCAAGGTTTCAGCCACCCTGCATCGTGTGAGCGGGCACACGGGCCGGATCACCGGGCTGGCCTTCGTTGAGAAGGATCGGTTTATCCTGACTTCGAGCGTGGACCACACCGTGCGACGCCTCGATTTGCAGGCGAGCGTGGAATCGCCCTACCTGGAAGTTCCTCATCGATTGATCGGCCAGGCCGGGGTGTCTCCGGTGTTCAGTCCCGACCTGCGGCACGTCGCCCTGTTGAATGCCAATCGATATTGGGAGCCGAGTTTCGGATTGGACGAGACGTTGATCTGGGACTTGCACGACCGGAAGGAAGTGGCGCGAATTCCTTCCCAGGTGATTGCGTGGAGGGATTCGTCGCGGGTGATTTCCTGGGAGCATACGGGTGAGCTTCGCGTCTGGGACATGACCGTGCCAGCGGCTCCGAAGGAGCTGGCCTCCTTTCTGTTGAATTCCAATCATTTTCACCGGATCGATTCCAAACTGGTGGAGGATGGCAATTGGGTGGTGTCCATCGACCAACATTCCAGAGTGCAGGCGTGGGACGGGCGGTTCGACCGAGTGGCGCACCCCCCGGAGGATCTGCAAGCGGATGCCATTTTCGCTTCGATTTCGACACCTTTCGTGGTGATTGCTTCCGCCAAGGGTTCATTTCTGTGGGATTTGCGACGGCAACAGCTCATTCCCTTGATGAGCCAATCGGCTGCAGATGCCCGGTTTTCCCCGGATGGGGAGACGTTGGCCGTAACGGATTGGGAACGCGGGGTTGAGTTGTTCGATGGGCGCAGCGGGGAATCCTTGGGCGCCTTGGGGGGACAACTTGGCGCCGTGGTGGCCTTGGAATTTACGGGCGACGGACGCCAGTTGGTCACGGGCAGCGAGGACCGATCCTTGATGATCTGGAATCTGGCGACCCGGCGTGTGGTTTATCACGAACAATTGCCGTTTTTGATCGCATGGATCAGCGTTTCGCCCGATTCGAAGTGGCTCGTGACGGGACATGTGCCGGAGGTGCAGGAAGGCGGCTATCGCATCTGGAAGATCGAGATGAACCCGCGGCCGGTTTCCCGGTCGCTTCCGGCGCCCGAGACGAGCATTTGGAAACGTTACGAGTCGCTGAGCCGCGACTTGGTCCGGTGGGAGCACCTTCCCGTGGCTCTTTACGAGGAGGATGGGATCATGATTTTCTCCGGGAGCGCTGTGGTGGACAGAAACAACACGAGCGGATTCGGAAAAGGAGGTGTTCCGCCGTTGGTTGCGATTTACACGGGGCACTACACGGGTAAGCCATTGCAGAACCAGCAGATCGCCTACAGCAACGATCGCGGGCGGAGTTGGACCAAGTACCACGGCAATCCGGTGTTGGATTTGGGCGAGAAGGATTTTCGAGATCCGAAGGTGTTCTGGCATGAATCCACGCGGCGATGGGTCGTGGTGGTTTCCTGGCCCGTTCAACGGAAGGTTCGATTCTATAGTTCGCCGAATTTGAAGGAGTGGAGCCATTTGAGCGATTTCGGTCCGGCGGGCTCGACTCAGGGTATTTGGGAATGTCCCGATTTGTTCCCACTGCCCGTGGAGGGCCGGAGCCGCGGTTCGAAATGGGTGTTGATCGTCAATGTCGGATCGGGCGCTCCGGCTGGGGGCTCGGGTTGCCAATACTTCATAGGCGAATTCAATGGACGCGAGTTCGTTTCCGAGACAAAGGACGCGCTTTGGGCTGATTATGGGAGGGACTTTTACGCGGCGGTTTCGTGGAGCGACGTGCCGCGTCGGGATGGACGGCGGCTTTGGCTGGGATGGATGAGCAATTGGGAATACGCCAACGATGTGCCCACAACTCCATGGCGTTCGGCCATGACGATACCGAGATCCCTTACTCTCCGTCATGAGGAGGGGCAATGGATGCTGCTCCAGCGTCCGGTGAAGGAGCTTCAGCGCTGGAGAGGATTATCGAGGAAACAAACCCTTGGTCCCTTGGAAGGGAATGTTTCGCTCTCACGGATCGAGCCGGTGATGCAGAGCGGTTTCGAGCTAGATGCGGTACTGCGTCCGAGCGCGGATGCGGTGTTCCATCTGACCTTTCACACGGGGCCGAACGAGAAGACCGTGATTCGATTCGATCTCGGCCAACAACGCATGGCGCTGGATCGTGCGCGTTCCGGGAACGTGGCTTTTCACCCCAAGTTTTCAGGGGTTTTTGAGGGACCCGTGACGGTTCGAGACGGCGAGCTCAAGCTGACGCTGTTTGTCGATTCGTCTTCGATTGAAGTTTTTGCGAACGACGGGGAGACCGTGTTGACCCATTTGATTTTGCCCGCCGGGACTCAGCGCAGCGTCGAGGTCGGAGTGGAGCGGGGGATGATCCACCGCTCGCGCTACCAAGCTTGGGAGATCCTGTCGACGTGGCGAAAATAGCGGATTCTCCCTATTTTTTGAACAAAGTGTCGAAGATCTGGTAGAGGCCGGCTGCGGTCGTGGCCAACACGGAGATCCAGACACAAAGAGTCCAAGCCTGGCCGGGGAGCGCGGGTCCGGGAATGCGCCGGTAGCGAAAATAGAGCGCCGCGACCGCCAGAAACGGGAGCATCACACCTTGAGCGACGGCCCCGACTTGGACCAAGGTTACTGGTTTTTCCCACACGAGAAACAAACTGGTTGAAATCGCGGGCAAGACGATGCATCCCCACTTGATGGCCTGCTCGCGCGAGCCCGGACGCGTCAGATCCAGCACGCGGAAGAGTCCGGCGACATCGATCAACAAACGTGAATTGGAGGCCGTCGAGACGAAGGCGGTCGAGTAGAGGACATTGAAGGCGCCAAAGAGAAACAGATAAAAACTCCAGGTTCCGAAACTATCGAGATAGAGGCGGGCCAGCGTGTCGATCATGCCCTTGTCCGAAACTTTCAGTCCTTTCGCGTGGAGAACGGCGGCGCCCAGCAGATAGAAAGCGGCGGTGGCCACGGTATAGATGATCATGGAAATCCACGCGTCGCTACGCATGACCTTCAGCCAGCCTTGTACCCTGGTGTTCCATTCGGCGCTGCCATCGTTCCGGCCCACGTACTTTCCGTATCCTTTTTCAAGGCACCAATACGGGTAGTAAATCAGCTCCGACGCGCCCACGCCGATGATGCCGAATGCGGCGAAAGCGGTGGCGAACTTGTCGGGCAATTCAAACTGGAAACCGGAAATTACCTGCGCGGCCGAGATGCGATAATCAGTCCATTGAAGCGCGCCCAGGGCCACAAGGGTGGCCAGGGTGAAGGCCACCACCATGAAGGTCGAAAGGTTTTCCACCAGGCGATACCGCCCGAAGAAAAGCAGGACCGCGCATGACCCGCCGACGAACAGGGCGATCAGGCGGCCGGGCATGGTGAAGCCCGCGCTGCCGAGCACTTGGGCGATGCCTCCGACGATGCCCGCCACCTGAAAGGTGAGCGCGATAAACATCAGAATCCACAGCCAAACAAGCCAGGACACCTTCCATCTTGGACCGGGGATGGAATCCAATGCTTCCAGGGTGGTCTGGCCGGTGCAAATGGCGTAACGCCCGAGTTCAACCTGCACGAAGACCTTGATGATACAACCGAGGACGATCAGCCAGAGGAGTTCGAATCCTGCCTCCCCCGCCAGTTTCGGAGTCATGATGAGTTCTCCGGAACCCACGATCGAGGCAGTGAGAATCAAACCGGGACCGATGAATCTCAAGATCGAGCCGAATCGGGCCGGAGCCGGCATGGGGGTCATGCCCGTCAGCGTACGAGACCCATCGAGAAGGCGTCAAGGACGCGCCGAAGATGCACATCAGAAGTGGTGCATGCCGAGGTTGTCGGTGGCCGGGTTGTCGTGGTAACGCAGACAGCCCTGTCTGCTGTTTCGCAGGCTGCCCAGCCTGCGGGGCGACGAAGGGAACCCGGCGCGTGGAGAGCATGGAAGGACCTCTTTCTTCACCCGCCGGGTCGACGGGCCGCCGGCGATACGGCAGGCTGGGCAGCCAGCGCCACACGACAGACATCTTCGGGATGCACCGGGTCAGGAGGCATCTGCGCTCGGGCGAAGATCGAGCACGCTCAATTGGGGCAAACGGCGCCCCATATATTCATTAACCGAGGGGGTGAAGGCGATGTCGAAGCGATCGAGATTTGGCAACGCCGGAGGCGCGTTCCACCAGATGGCGTCCAGGGGCGATCCCAAACCATCCGTGACCTGGAATTTGAGGTGCCGATTATCGCGGCCTACCCGCATGGGCGTTCGGGAGAGACGCGCTCCCTGCAGGCAAAGCCGGACGGCATGATTTCCTTGGCCAAAAGGTTCCATCCGAGTGATCCAATCCAAGTTTTCCAAAGTGATCTCCCGCGAGGTGACCATGGCATCCAGCAGGAGTGAAGGGGTCCATTGCTCGGGCGTGACGCGTGATTGCGCGATGTGGTTCAGTCTGATCCGCAACGCGTCCACCTGGGAGGGGTGGATGGTGAGTCCTGCCGCCATGGCGTGTCCGCCGCTGCGGATGAGGAGGTCGGAACATTCGCGCAGTGCGAGGGAAAGATCGAGTCCCTCGATGCTGCGGCCGGAACCTCTCCAGTTTTCGCCATCGCTTCCCAGCACGATGGCGGGGCGGTGGAATTCACGGAGAACTCGTGAAGCGACGATGCCGACCACGCCCAGATGCCACGAGGCATCGCCGACCACGATGAACCAGGTTTGCCCATCGACCATTTCCCGGCGGGCTCGCTCCACGGCCTCGGTGGCAATGAGTTTTTCGATCCGTTGCCGCTCTTGATTGCAGAGGTCGAGTCCGGTCGCGAGCTCGAAGGCGTTGGCTTTGTCGCGGGTGAGGAGCAAGTCCAGTGCGGCCCCGGCTTGTTCGATGCGTCCTGCCGCGTTCAACCGGGGGGCGAGTTGAAAAGCGACCTCGGAGACTCCGAGGCTCGAGCGCACTCCAGAGACTTGGATCAAGGATCGAACGCCTTCCCGGGGGGTCGCTCGGAGTCGTTCCAGTCCGTTCGACACCAGGATGCGGTTTTCCCGGGTGAGGGGGACCAAGTCGGCGACGGTGCCCAGAGCCACGAGGTCGAGCGTCAGGCGGACATCGGTTTTGACGAAACGCGCGTCTTCCCGCCGCCGCCCCTCCTTGACCAACGCATGGATCAACTTGAACGCGAGTCCCGCTGAACACAGGTCGCGCAACGGGGAGGAAGATTCGAGCCGTTGTGGATTGACGAAAGCGACGGGAGAGGGTGGCGGGGTGCCGGGCTGATGATGATCGAGGACGATGGCATCGATGCTGCGCGCTTGGAGTTGGACGATGACGTCGGCGGAGGAGGATCCGCAATCCACGGCGAGCAGGAGGCGGCAAGGATGCCGTTCGAGGCAGTTGTCCACGCCTTCAACGCTGAGACCATAACCTTCGTCCAGACGATGGGGGAGGTAGGTGGCGGCTCTCCAGCCATGATCCCTGAGGAATTCGAACAGCAGCGCGGTGGCGGTTACGCCATCGACGTCGTAATCGCCGAAAATAACGACAGGGTGCCCCTCGGCAAGCGCCTCGAACAGGCGGTTGACGGCTCGGTCCATGTCGGGGAGAGCGAAAGGGTCGCCCAATTCTCGCAAGCGCGGGGAAAGGAACCGCCCGGATTCTTCGGAGGTTCGTTGTCCTCTCTGCCAGAGACACCTTGCGAGGAAAGGTGGGATGTTGAGTGTGCCGGAAAGCGCGGCGACGTCCTCGTCCGGGATCTTGGGCAGGATCCAGCGTTTGTTCACTCGAATAATCCTTTCCACCATTCGAGAAGGGGATCCCAGATCCGAACCAGGAGGGCGGCGGAGCCCAGATAGATGGCGACGGCATAGCCGGCCCCAAGGATCGCGAGGAGGCATCCGACCATGGCCATCCATCCGTCTTGAACCATGGTGGAGGTGGCCAAAATCAAGATGGCATAAGCGGGCAACGCATTGGTCATGGGCACCAAGGGGGGGAACGGCAAGGTGAGAACCACGCTGGCGAGGATTAAGAAGGCGGAGATGGTCCGGTTGCCCCAGGTCGAGACAACCACCACCGGCAAGCGCGGTCGGACGATTTTTTCCATGAGTGCCAGGAGCCCGGCGCTGGCGCGCAGCACGGGGCGGAGCACGCCCACGCTCAAGCGTCGGCGCGCCAGATAATCCGGGAGGCGGGATCGTCGTTGGAGGATCGTCATGAGGGCGAGCCAGCCGATGACCAGGCCCAGGAGGGTGCTCAGGCCGGGCAGGGGAATTGGGGTCAGGAACGGAAGACTCAGCACGATCATGGCAACGCGCAAGCCCTGGCCTTCGGTTTGCGCCAGGATTTCGGCGATGGACAGGGCTCCTTCGGCGGGAAGTTTGGCGGCGAATTCACGCAACCCTCGCGAGATCGAGGTCGAGGGTTTCGCGTCCTCGCCGCTGGACTCAGGATTGGGTGTCATCCGGCGAAGGGCGGCTGCCGGACGGGCGGATCCGAGCCGCGACCACCGAACCGAGGATGGCGAGGATGAGGATGCCGGCGACGATGGAGAGGGAGAGTGCGCTCGAGATTTCGATTTGGAACCACAGCTTCTTGGCGCCTGCTTCTTTCCCGCCATGGGGAGCGATGAGCATTTTGACTCCGATAAAGACCAGCACGAGCGACAAGCCGATCTTGAGATACTTGAAATAGGCAATGGCGCCGGCGAGGACGAAATAAAGCGAACGCAGGCCGAGAATGGCAAAAGCGTTCGAGGTGAAAACAATGAACGGATCCGTGGTCAGTCCAAAGATGGCCGGAATGCTATCCACGGCGAACACCAGATCGGTGCTTTCCACCATGATGAGCACCACGGCGAGGGGGGTGAGCACTCTTTTCCCGGTCGAAGTGAGCGTGGTGAACTTGGCCCCGTCAAAATCGGGCGAGACGGGGAAGAAGCGGCGAACGAGTTGCACCGCCGGATTCGAGTCGGGATGGACTCCATCCTCGTCGGCGAAGAGCATCTTGATGCCGGTGAAGACCAGGAAGGCTCCGAAGAAATAGAGGCTCCAGTGGAAGTGGCGGATCAACTCAACGCCTGCCCAGATCATGACACCCCGCATGATCAACGCTCCGAGGATCCCCCAGAAGAGAACGCGGTGTTGATACGGGGTGGGGACTTTGAAATAGGTGAAAATCAGCGCGATGACGAACACGTTGTCCATCGACAACGAGAGCTCGGTCAGGTAGCCCGAAATGAAAAGCAGCGCGGAATCGTGGCCCAGTTTTGGGCGCACCCAGGCGAACGCGAACACGCCGGCGAGTGAAACCCAAAGCGTCGTCCAACCCATCGCTTCCTTGAAGGAAACGACATGAGCCTTTTTGTGGAACACCCCAAGATCGAGCGCGAGAAAGATCAGGATGGCACCGACGAAACCGGCGTAGTGCCACGCAGTGATTTCGAACGCGGCCATCATGCGGCGTCGTAAAACGGAGACGTGGTCAGGCCTTGGCGGTGACGGAGTTGTCCAGAGTCACCTGAGCGGCGGCTTTCGGACGTTCGCCCTTGTGCCACCAGATCACGATCGGGCTGGCGATGTAGATGCTGGAGTAGGTGCCGGTGAGGATGCCGACCAGGAATGTGAAGGCGAAATCGTTGATGACGCCGCCGCCGAAGATGAACAGGGATCCCGTGGCGATGAACACGGTGCCGGAGGTGATGATCGTGCGGCTCAAGGTTTGGTTCAGCGCGTGATTGATGATTTCGGTGAAGGTTCCCCGCACACCGAGTTTGAGGTCCTCGCGGATGCGGTCGAAGATCACAATGGTGTCATTGATGGAGAACCCGATGATCGTCAGCACCGCCGCGACCATGGGGCCGTTGAGTTCGCGCCCGCTCAGGAAGTAACACCCCAGCGTCATCAGGATATCGTGAATGATCGCGACGACCGCGGCCACGGCGAAGGAGTACTCGTAGCGCATCGCGACATAGATCAAGATGCCAAACAGGGCGAGGACCACGCTGATCAGCGCGGTTTTGAGAATCTCCTGGGCGACCACGCCGCCCACGGTGTCGCTCGCTCGAATGACGAATTGAGCGTCCGGGAAGGCCTTAAGCAGCTCCGCTTTGACCTTGTCCGCGGTGTTGACGGCCGTGGTGACTTGGAGGGTTTCCGAACCGGTCCCGAGGTCCTTTTGGTAGCCAATGGAAGGTTCCCCGACGCCGAGTTTCACCACGGTTTCACGAATTTTCTCCAATTCGACCTTTTGGCTGAAGGCGAACGTCTGGCGGTCGCCCCCGGCGAAATCGACGCCCACGGCTTTGCCCCCGCGCACCAATCCAAAGCCGATGCCGACGGCGATCAGCGTCCAGGACACGAGGAAGGCGGGCTTGGCATATTTCAGAAAGTTGATTTTGCCACCCTTGATGATCGAAAGCATTTTCAGGCTCTTGATCATGCCTTTGTCGAAGAGCCAGTCGAGGATGACACGGGTGCCGATCAGGGCGGTAAACATGCTGACCGTGATGCCGATGGTGAGGGCGACGCCGAATCCGCGAATCGGTCCTGATCCCAGGACGATGAGAAGTGAGGACGCGATGAGCGTGGTGATGTTGGAGTCCAAGATCGTGCCGAACGCGCGGTCATAGCCGGCGGAAATGGCGCCTCGCAGCGATTTGCCGGCGGCGAGTTCCTCACGGATGCGCTCGAAGATGAGCACGTTGGCATCGACCGCCATGCCGATGGTCAACACGATGCCGGCGATGCCAGGCAGGGTGAGGGTGGTGCCCACCGAGCACATGGCACCGATCAAGATGACGATGTTGAGGGCGAGGGCGATGTTGGCCACGACCCCCGCGAGCATGTAGTAAACGGCCATGAAGAGAGCGACGGCGATGGTGCCGATGACGGCGGAGCGAAGGCCACCTTCGATGGAATCCTTGCCGAGGGTCGGTTCCACTCGCTGCTCGTTCATGATAGAGACGGGTGCTTCCAGAGGATTCTCCAGCACATTGGCCAGTTCGAAAGCCTCGTTAGCGGTGAACGACCCGGTGATTTCTCCCTTGCCCAGTGGAATTTCGCCGTTGATGCGGGGCGCGGAATAGAGCTCGCCATCAAGGACGATGGCCAGTTGGCGACCGACGTTTTCGCGGGTGATTTTCGCGAAGGCCTCGGCTCCCTCGGCGTCCAGGGTGAAATGGATGCCGGGCTTGCCGGAAATGGGCTCCATGAACACTCCGGCCGAGTCGACGTTCTTCCCAGCCAGTTTTTCGGCGCGCCTGCGCACCAAATAGGGAACGATGCTCTCGGTTCCGTCTTTGTTCACCCGTTTCTCGCGAAGCAATTCGTAACCGGGCTCGCCGATGCCTTGACGGACCAATTCATCGCTATTCTCATGAACCAGGCGAAACTCGAGGAAGGCCGGTTTGGCAATCGTTGATTTGGCAGACTCATACTCGGCCTCGGACAGGCCCGGCAATTGGATGAGAATGCGGTCCGTCCCGACCGGTTGAATTTGGGGCTCCGCAACGCCAAAGCGGTCCACGCGCTTGCGCAGCACCTCGACGGCCTGGGCCAGGACGACACTTTTCTCGGTCTCGGCACCCAGTTTGCTGGTGTCCATGGCGACCAGGAAGGAGGTGCCGCCCTGGAGATCGAGGCCCAGCTTGATTTTGCCCGCGGCGGTTTGCTGCACTGAGTTCAGGATGATGCGCGTGGCGTTTTTTTCGTTGGCGATCTTGATTTTAGGGAAGTAAGGGCGCACGTCGTTCGTGCCGATGGCTTCCACCAAGTTGAGGTAACCGCGTTCGGGGGATTTTTTGTCGAGCTCACGTGCCCGGTTCACGATGGACGTGAAGTTGGTGTCCACGTTCGCGGCCCGGTTCGTGAATTCATCCACGAGGTTTTTCGCGTTTGGCGGGTAAAGCTCGTTGGCGAAAAAGAGCGTGACAAAGATGAGCAGGAACCACTTCCAAGTGTTGTTACGATTCATGTTGGGAAAGTAAAATCAGGCTTCCGAGGACGCGCGTTCGGTGATTTCGTTCACCGCGCTCTTGAGCACCTCGATCTTGGTATCGGCCGAACGGAGGGAAACCGTGCGGTCTTTGACGGACACGACCACGCCGACCAATCCGCCGCTGGTGGTGACCTTGTCACCCGGTTTCAAGTTCTTGAGCATTTCCGAGTGCTCCCTGGCTTTCTTTTGCTGGGGGCGGATCAAGATCAGGTAAAACACCACGATCATGATCACCATGGGCACCATGTTCACCCACCAAGGAGGAGCAGGCTGCCCCGGTTGCGGGGGTGGCGCCAGCGCGAGCAAAGAAAATGCCGAAAAAATCATAGTGTTGGCCGAACAAGTAAGCGGATAAATCTAGGGATGGTCTCCGCTTTGGCAAGCGTTTTGAACAATGAGTTAACGTTTTGATGGGGAACAAGTTCAGTTAATCGGAAAGCGGGAATGCCAGCGTCCATCGATGTTTACCCGCTCCGGCATGGTTGACCAGGGAGCACTCGATCTCGATGCGCTGGCCTGCTTCAAGGCGGGGGTGAGCCAGCAATTCGGCTGGAATTCTCAGCGCGGCGATGTTGCCAACCTGGTGGTCGAGTCCACTGGCGTTCTCGATTTCCACCCGGGGCTCGTTCCACAGTGGCTCGCGTCCGGAACCGATGCGGGCCCGAACCACGGGTTTTCCCTTGAACACGACCGTCCAAAGGGCGCGATCGACCTTGGGGACCGAGCCATCGCGGTAGTAGGCGGCTTCCGCGATATCGAGGGAGTAGAGTCCAAGGTAGAGAGCATCGGAGCTCCATGCCGCGTAAAGATCGCACAGCCCGGAGCTCTCAGCGGGAGGAACGTATCCCCGTTCCCGATCCCAGTGCAGCAGGGCGTGGCGCGGGCGGAAGTCGGCGAAGGGTTGCGGCGGCGCGGGGGGGATTCCGCCGGTGGCATCCAAGCGCGTGGATTTCGAGGCGCGCAATGCGGGTGGGTCGAACATTTGGAACACGGAGCTGAGCGCGTATTCGCGGTCATGGATGTCGAGCAGGCCAAAATTATAGTTCTCACCGTCGGATCTTCCGTGCTTGGGTTCGTCAAACAGTTGGAACCAATCGGCTCCGGCGACGAAAGGGGTCCTGGCCAGCAGTTGGAGCGTGTTTCGGGCGGCGGACGTTCGCTGGTCTTGGGTCGGCTGCACGGGAAAGACTCCGTGAGAGTTGCGGTTGCCGCTCGAGTTCTCCTTTGCCGCCATATAGAACTCGCTGACGAGAACCGGCTTTCCGGTCAGCCCGTGCAGCGTTTCGAGATAACTCCGCAAGAAACTGCCGTCATTCCATTGCGCGTTGAGGTTGCTCGAGATGGCATCCACGTGGCGGGAAGCGGCGGAGGCAACTTCAGGATAGAAAAAGGATTGGTATCGATCGCCGAGATAGAGCGCTCCGGGGTCTGCTTCCAAGATCACCTCACGCATCAGCTCATAATAGCGGCCGGCCATCAGACCCAGGAATCGTCGCATCACCCGGATGCCTCCGGCTCCTGGCTTGCGATAAAGCATGCCGCGCCGGGACAGCTCTTTCCAGTTGGAGGCTTTCTCAGGATCGAAATCCTGAACCATCGCCTTCCAATCATCGGCATAATGAGCCTTGACCAAATTCACGAGCCGCCGCCTTTGTCCGCTGGACGGAGGATGTTCCCACGTCATTTTCCAGAGCGTGGCGTTCCACCATCCGAGTTCGTTGTCCGAAAAATAGCCGATGACGCGGGACTTGGGTTGAACTTTGGCGATCTGGTCCCGCGCCACCTGGCGCATGCGGCGAACGTTCGCAGGATCCCACATATCCCACCATGGCGCTCCCGCGGTGGAGCCTGCGTGCAAGACGGGTGTGTAATGAAATCGGTTTGAACTGGCCGGGCTCAGGGTTTCGAAATCGCTCCAAGCTCCGAGGGTCGTGAACTTCCAGCGATGAAGTCGTTCGGTGGTTCGTCGAGCCCAATCCAAGGGGGTGGGATGGAATCGCCAAGCCGCGTAGCTCGGGTTTTCGTCGTCGTAATCTTCCCGCCGCGTGCCTGGATTGGTGAAGCAAATTCCGACGGAGAAAAACTTGGATCCATCGGGGGCGCGGAACCAGGTTCCAGAAGCATCTGTTTCAAACTGGTAGCGGCTGGGTTCCCGGCGAGTTGGGCTTGAGGGAGTGGAAAGTTGGGCATCCAGGCTGAGCCAGCATGAGGGCAACCAGGCCAGGACGAGCCTCCACCAGCGCGTCGCGGTCCATTCTGGGAACTGGATCATGGGCCCACCTCCGGCGCGGTCGGGTTGTAAGCGACTCTCAGAATGATCAACGAACTTGAACCCGCGGGGCGTTTCACGTGAACGGAGTCGCCTGCTCGGTGGTTCATTAAAGCTCTCGCGAGCGGGGAGATCCAACTGATTTCGTTGCGCTCCCAATCGGATTCTTCCACTCCCACGATCCGAAACGTTTCTTGAGGGCCGCGTTCCCATTGAACCTCAACCCGGGCGCCAAAGCGCACCCGGGACTCTTCGGAATTTGGGAGCGGGACCACTTCGACGCGGGCGAGGATCGTTTCCAAGACTTGGGCCCGCCGGTCCGATTTCTCGAGCTTTGCCTTGTCTTCGGGATGCGGGGATCGCGCCAGATCCGGGCGAACCTCCAGCAACCGGCTGAGCTCCGCCCGAAGGCGGGCTGCTCCGGCCTGGGTCATGTAATTCTTTGCGCCGGGAGGAAGTGACGGCGGCGGGGGAGGCGTCCACTCCTCCCGTTCAACATCCGATTCTCGAGTGAAGGCCTTGCTCATGGCTGGGGGGAATGAACCTCCTGTATGGCTGTCGTCCAGAGAGTGTCGAGCGCCCGCAGAAGTTGGGACCAGTGGTGGGGATCTGATTCCCAAGTCACGCTGAACCGCAGCGCCTGTGCGGCGGTATCGGCGCTCAGGCCCATCGCTTCGAGGACGTGGGAGGGTTTTTCCTTGCCGCTGGCGCAGGCCGAGCCGGTGCTGACGGCAAAGCCCAGTCGATCCAGTCTAACCACCCAGCGTTGCTGACAATCGGGCAATGGGGGCATGAGGGCCATGGCGGTGTTCCAGAGCCGCGGCGAATCGGAGCCGACGATGCGGGTTCCTGGAACGGCCTTGGGCAGGGCGTGTTCGAAGGCCTCGCGGGCTTGCACGAGGGAGAGCTGGTCGCCCCGTTGGAAGCGAAGTTCGCGCTCGCGCAAGGTCGCGGTCATCGCCAGGAGTGCGGCCACATTCTCGGTGCCGGCGCGCCGGCCCGATTCTTGGGGGCCTCCAACCACCAAAGGCATCCACGGTGAGGTGGACGCAATTTTAAGGAAACCGGCCCCCTTCGGCCCTCCCATTTTATGGGCAGAGCCCAGGACGAAATCGCAGCTCCCCAAGCCAGCAGCCGGATGGCGTCCTATCCATTGGGTGGCATCGCAGACGAAGTAGACTTTGTGTTCCCGGCAGATCTCGGCGAGTTCGGTCCACGGCTGGAGCACGCCGGTCTCGTTGTTGGCCGCCATGCAGGCCAGGGCGGAGGGCTTGGGCGCGGTGGTCTCGATCATCCGGCGGAAGCTGTCCAGTTCGATCCGGCCTTGGGGGGAAGCCCTGACGAACTTCACTCGGGATGAAAACGAACGTGAGCCCGCGGCGATGACACAGGGATGTTCAAGGGGGGAGAGCCAGAGCTCGGCGTTGGCGGGTGCGTTTTGGGCAAGGTGATAGAACAGGAGGTTAGCGGATTCCGTCGCGCCCGAGGTCCAGATCAAGAGGCCGGGATCGCAGCCGAGCATTTCGGCCCATTCCATTCTGGCTTGTTCGAGGGCGGCTTCGGCGCGAGTGCCGAGCCGGTGCTGGCTGGACGGGTTGCCCGGAAATCGATCGACCGCTTCGAGCCAGGCTTCCCGCGCGGCTGAGCATAGTGGGGCGGTGGCATTCGCGTCGAAGTTGATCACGCGCGCAGCATGCCAGACGGAGTGAAGACGGCAATGCTTTGGATGGGGGATCCAAGACATGCGGTGCATCACGAAGCGGGCGGCAGAACCGTGCTGACCGCCGAAACCCAAGGAGAAGGGAGCGGGCCACGTCGACCACTCGCTGGATCAACCCGAGAGCGCAGGCTGGGGCAAAAGCCTGAGCCGGGCCGTGGACATCGAACGGCGCATGCATGCCGCACGGCTGGAAGGGCGCGGCGCGGTCCGAGCGGAGCGCGGCGTTCACGCCGCATCCGGGTGTGTGGTCGATGGTGGGTGGAGCTTCCGAGGGGGGAGGTTGGGTGCAAGGGCGAACCATGGCACCCTTTGCAGTCTGTGCGGTGGGAGGCGTTCAACGGTGCGGGATTGGGCGACGCGGAAGCGCCGTGAACGGCGCGGTCCGGGCGGAGCGCGGCTGTGTCCGAAGGATCAGCCGCAGCAACGTTGCCTGGCCCGAGCTCGTTGATTGCTCCTCCCGCGTCGAAACCACAACCCGCTGCGGCTGGCTTTCAGCACAGCCGCGCTCCGAACGCGTCCCGCTTGTGAGAGGGACAAAGGCGACGAATTGGAACATGACCGCGCGGTTCATGGTTCGGAAGTTCGATCGATACTGATCCGGTTCATGAATAATTTGCTTTGCGGAGCGCGGCGTTCACGCCGCATCCGGGTGTGTGGTCGAATGCGGGTGGCGCGTCCGAGTGGGGAGATTTGGTGCCAGTGCGAACCATGGCACCCTGGGCAGACTGTTGGGCTGGAGGAGTTCGACGGGGCGGGATTGGATGACGCGGAAGCGCCGTGAACGGCGCGGTCCGGGCGCCTGAGAGCGCTCTTTGACAGTAGGGTGAAAGTCCCTGACCGGGCTGACACTGGAGGGCTAGCCCGGATATATCATAGGTCGTGGCGATTTTGGACAATTTGGGGCGTAATCGCCAATGTTGACGCGGGTTTGGCGGCCTGATGGGGATTTCCAGGTTTTTGACAGGGTGTCAGGATTTGGCGGCGCGCTGACGGGTG
>VHDF01000071.1 GCA_016871495.1 Verrucomicrobiota bacterium
GGGCTTCCCGTGCAGTCCGGGCTTCTGATACAGCTCTTGCAGCCGGTGACCTCCCCAGGGTCGTTCAAAGGGCAAGGGCTCGAAAACGAGCGGGGGCAAATGGGCCACGGCAAATCCAGCTTCAAACCGCCGGAGCCTTGGCCGGCGTCCCCGAGGCTCCCCCTTTCCGCTCCTCGAAGGGACCGAAAGAACGAAACTTTCGATATCGCTGCTTGAGCCGCTCCGCTCCCGGAATGCGAAGGACTTCCTCCAAATGCCGAATCACATGCTCCTTCAAATTGGCCGAAGCCTCGCCTGGGTCATTGTGCGCGCCGTCCAAGGGCTCGGGAATCACCGCGTCCACCAAACCCAATTGCCGCAAATCTTTCGCCGTGATCTTGAGCGCTTCCGAAGCTCGCGGCGCGGCGGTTCGATCTTTCCAAAGAATCGCGGCGCAACCTTCAGGACTGATGACGGAATAATAGGCGTTTTCCATGATCAAGACGCGATCAGCGACGCCAATGCCCAGTGCGCCGCCCGACCCTCCCTCGCCGATGATGACGGCCACAATCGGCGTTTCCAGGAGCATCATCTCGCGCAAGTTCACCGCAATGGCTTCGGCGATATGCCGCTCCTCCGCGCCGACACCGGGATACGCCCCCGCCGTATCAATCAACGTCACCACGGGCAGGCCAAACTTGTCCGCCATCTTCATCAAACGAAGCGCCTTCCGATATCCCTCGGGATGGGCAGACCCAAAATTGCGGAGGATATTCTCCTTCGTGTCCCGCCCTTTTTGCGTGCCGATCACCATGACCCGGTGTGAACCCAGCTTGGCGAAGCCCCCCACCATCGCCGCGTCATCCGAAAAACAGCGGTCGCCGTGCAATTCCTGGAAATCCGAAAAAGCGGTGCTCAAGTAATCCAGCGTGTAAGGCCTTCGTGGATGCCTTGCCAGTTGAACGCGCTGCCAGGGCGTCAAATTCGAAAAGATCTGCCGGCGAGTCTCCAGGATCTTCTTTTCAATGCGGTGAATCTCCTCCTCAAACCGTATCTCCAGAGTGTGAGTTTCCGGATGCTTCTTGAACTCGTCGAGCTTTCTCTGCAACTCAAGGATTGGCTTCTCGAAATCAAGGTGGTGCTTCATGCAGTCGGACGAATCCAGTCGATTCCACTATTCCTTGGAGGACGCTTTGGAGGCATCTCCGTCGCAACACGGCTTGCGTCCCTGCCCGTCCGGGTTCGAACTTGCCGCCGCCGGGGTCCATTTGCCGCGTTTCCTCGAACTGCTTTCCCGCCGGGCGATCCACGTTTGCATCAGGGGCTTCTGCTCGGCGGTAAGTTTCTCCGCGATGCGGGCGTCGGAATCGGCGAACAGCTGCTGCATGCGCTCATGCGTGGCGGCGTGCATGCGCCTCACTTCCTCCGTCGTCTCCTGCAAGATCGGCTCCACCTGGACCACCTGCGCGTCGGTCAACCTGAAATGGACGCGCATGTCCTGGGAAATGCGCTTGACGATGTTCTCCCGGGAAGGCCGCTGGGTCCATCGCTGCTTGCCCTGCGCATACCCCCACACACCACCGAGCACGCCGCCGGCGAGAAAAATCACCGCGAGAAACAGGGCCGCCTTGGCGGGTGAGGGTGGCTTCATGGGGACAAGGGGTTCAATGCAAATATCCGAAAGCCACCACCAAATCCGGCTCCGACACCTGATCGTAGGGCGATTCCTGGCCGATCTCGAAATAGGCCAGCGAGACTCCGAACACAATCGCCGCCACCGCCGTTCTCAAAACCCATCGCAACATCGGGGTCAATGTCCTCCAAGCCAAGTCTCCCTCCATCCTCGCGCCACGGCGGTATTCTTCGAGCAACAGCCGCTCAAAACCCGGCACCATGGCTGGATTGGAAACAGGCGCCGCCTGGGATGCAGACCGGATTAAACGGTCGAAAGGATCGTGTTTCATGACTGCCGCTCCTTCATGAGGAATTCAAGATGCTTCCGTAATTTGCCGCGCGCGCGAAAGGCGCGAACTTTGATGAGAGCGATGTTCCAACCGGTCTTCTGCCTGACTTCTTCCAGAGAATACCCTTCCAAATGAACCAGGCGTATCACCATTTGATCCTCGGGCGAAAGCCGCTCCATCAACCGGTCCAGCAGATCTTTGGACGCCACGGAATGCCCGGGCTCCAACTCTTCCTCGGTGGAAGCCAGCGTCTGAATCACCTGTTCTTCCTCCTCGCTCAGGTCCGCCAGCCGCAACTCAGGCCGCACCCGCTCGCTTTCAATCTGATTCAGACAGGTGTTCACCGCAATGCGCGAAACCCAGTGGGCCAGCGGAGCGGGACCCCGATACTGATCGAGCTTTGCGAACACTTTCATGAACACCATTTGCACCAAATCTTCCTCGCCCGTGCGCCGGGTTCGATGCGATCGCACCACCCGCCAAACCACGGGCTCCAAATGAGCCACCAATCGCCGAACCGCGTCCTGGTCGCCTCGACGGACCCCGCCCAGGCACTCCGCCATGTCAAGTTCCTGCTCCTGACCTGGACCGTAAGACCGGGCCGAAGACCCGGACTCAACTCCTTGAGACCGAGATTTCGGAAGGTCGGTTACAAGGGCATGCCCCCAAGTCGTCGCCTGGAGAGCATCCACCGTTTCGGCGCGCTTATTCACCGGATCAATTCAGTCCCTACCCTACCCTTCCCGGTTGGCCTTGCACAGAAATTTCTCGAGAGGATGCCGTGGCTCCGTGTATCCCGATGTTGTTGGTAGGGCGGGCCTGTCCCAGCCCGCCGCCCACGGGATGCAAAACATCATGCTCCGGCGGCGCGCCGGGACGGACGCGCCCTGCCTGCATCACCGGCAACATCGGGATGCACCGGCCGTGGCTCGGCGCATCCGCAAATCGTCGGGGCGCGCCGTCCAAGGCGCTGCCACGCGCATCACGGACCATCTGGGGATGCAATGGCCGTGGCTTCGGAGGCGGATTCCTCCCACGACACCAGAAAGATTCTAATCTGCGACCGAATTCCCTTCACCGATACCGAAGGCAGTTCCACGCAAGTTTGAGCAAGTTCCGGAGCTGTCTGCTTCAATTCGAAATACGCCGCTTCGCTGATCACAATGCGATCGCGGCCGGAAACTCCCTCCAATCGGCTCGCCAAGTTCACCTCCCGCCCGAAGACGGTGAAATTCATAATGTGGGCCTCGGACCCCATCAAACCCACGGTTACTTTCCCCGCATTGATGCCAGTGCCAAGCTTGAGGATGGGCTGGATGGGCAGTGGATCACGCCCCTGTTGCATCCGGCTCACGTTCTCCTGCTGGCGTCTTTCATTCTCCGCCGCACGCTCCACATTCAGCGCTTTGATTCCACGCTGCACCTCGATGGCGGCCCTCACCGCATCCGCCGCATGATGGGGATTCTCGACCGGCGCGCCCCAGAAGGCCATCACACAATCCCCGATGTACTTATCCAGGGTCCCTCGATGTCGCTTGATGGTTTCCGCAACGGTCCCCAGATATTCGCTGACCGTTCGCAGAGTTTCACTGGCGCGCGCATCCAGGAATTTTCGCGCCTCCTCCGAACTCATCCCCAGTTCCTTCACTCTGAGCTCCGCTTCGGCCTGTGCCGTATCCGTGAACTCCGTGAATCCCCGCACATCCGCGAACAACACGCTCACGTGCCGTTGGGCGCCCCCCAGCACCAATTGTTCCGCCGAAAGCAGTTCTTGCACGACTTCGGGCGCGACAATGCGGGAAAAAATGGTTTTCACACGCTGCCGCTCCTTCATCTCGAAGGCCACCCGGTAACTGATCAGCGCCGCGTGGGCCAGCCCGGGCCCCGCCACCGCCGGAATCACCACCGGCAGCCAGACATTCGAGGTGAGGAAAACCCACCAGGACAACCCCATCCCCGCGAAGCAATAAACGCCCACCAGCGTCGTGGCCCAAATCATCCGATCCGCCTTCCACGTCGTCCACGCACTCAAAATCGTCAGCAGCGTCAGGAGCCCGAGTTCATAGCCCACCGGCACTCTCGAAATAAACCCGCCCGTGATCAAGGTCCGCGCAATGTTCCAGTGCTTGCTCACCAGGAACGTCTCTTTGTCCAAAGGCGTCGCGCCCAAATCCGCCAACTCATTCCCTGTGGACGTCGATCCCACTACCACCAACTTTCCGGCAAAGCGATTGGTCAGTCCGTCCGCCTCGCCGGCCTCTCTCAAAACATCGCGCGCCAGCAAGGCCGAAATGGGCTCTTTGTCCACCGCCGCGCCGGAAAAGGGATGAGCCCAGTCGATCAGCATCCGCGCGTGACGGTCCACCGGAATCGTGACTGCGGGGCCCCCGGATTTCGCGGGCAGCACGATGATTCCCTCCTCGAGTTCGACCTTGGCTTGCCCCAAATCGAGATCGAGTTCGAGGGCGGCCAAGGCAACGCCCAACTGCCAAACGCGCTGGTGAAGATAAGGAGGAGTCGGTGGGTCCGCCTCGTTTCCAGTCAGTTCCGAGAGCTTGAAACGGCCCTCAGCATTGCGCTCCAATTCATATTCCCCTCCATCACGCAGCCGGAACAGGATGCTCTTTTCAGTGACCACCGCCCGGTCCAACTCAAAATCCAGCGCCCTCGCCTGCTGCACAATCGCGGGATGCCACACGGTGTAATCGATGAAAACTCGAGCCCGGCGCAAGATGGAGTCCGCGTCGCGATCCGTTGAAACATCTCCAATCCCCCAGGCATTGGTGCGAAAAAGCTCCGGAGGAATCGCATTGCTGTTGGCGGCGAGGAGCACCCGGCCGTGCTGGCGTATTTCTCCCGCAAAAAACTCGTCTGACGTCACCGCCTCGACTGCGGACCGCCGGACCGGCGCATGATCTGGCCTCAAGTCATAGAACAACACGTCGAACGCCACCCCCTTGGCGCCCTCACGTCTCAACTCCCGCACCGCTCTGCCATACACATGCCGCGGCCAGTAGAGTCCAAACTGATAGCCCAATCTCCCATCCAACACCGCCGCCTGATCCTCATCCCCCACCGATACGAACGCCAGCGGAACTCGAGGATCCGGCCCATCCGACTTCCGAATCTGGGAAGCCCAGCGCATCTTCGTGTCGTAAGCCACCCATTCCATGCGCTGGAATAGATCCCCCTCGCCGAAACCATTCTCCTTTGAGACCACCAGAAGAAGCGCCATCGCTCCCAGGCAAATCGCCGTGATGAGGACCGGGATCGATGCTGGAGGAAGGCGTCTCACCAGAAAAAAGAAAAACAAAAAACCCGGGGCAACTCAAGGCTGCTCCGGGTTTTGAAGAATACGATATGAAGTCTCAGTTCGCTGTCGGGCTATTGGCCTTTTCTTTGGAAATCACGGGCGAAACAAACGGCTCGCTCGGCTGGATGATGACAACCCCTTCAGGACCGCCCGTGTTGATCACCAGATCGTTGAGGTTGGCCACCGAATCGCGCAGTGTCCCCGCATCGATCGGTGTCGGACCGCCTCCAGTGGGAGTAAACGATTCACCGCCACGAACGACCTGGTTACGGCCCGCGCCAAACGCAACCAAAACCTCGCCGCGGATCACGCGGAAGACGCCGTTGGCGCTGATGTCGTACTCCGTGCCTTTAATGGCGGCAACACCCACGGGCGTCTTGACTTCATACTTCGAAGCTGCCGCCAGCTTATGGACGCGGCCCAAAATACGGCCTGACTTAAGATCAAGCTGCGTTTCGATCACCGAATCGCTCCCGGTCTTGTCGAAGGAAAGTTTGTCAAGCCCCACCTCGGTGTTCTCGGTCACACGAACCACCGGGCCGTTGATGTCCAAGAACAGGTCCACCGTGCTTTGAGGCTGGGTGCGAATCTTCGCGCCCGGGTTCAGAACCTTGCCTACCTTCAAAGCCAGCCAACTGCCGCCATCGGAATAATCGGCCGTCCCGCGAACGGAACGCACTACCGCCCTGCCGGTTTCCGCCTGAACGCTGGCCATGACGACCAGAGCCGCAAGCCCAAAGCCCAATACCGCCGATCTCGTAAAGCTTCCTGAGAGTCTCATAGTTCTCCTAATAGTCGTAATCGGTGTTGATCGAATCGAAGGGATTTTAGGGTGGACGCTTCAAAAGTCAACGCGTTTGTTCGCCAAAACTCGACCCTGCAACCGGTTGGGAAGGTCGTTTCCCCTCCGATGCAACCCCTTGAAAGCCAAACTCACGTAAAAAACCCTCGCTCGAGGCCTCAATGACAACCTCACACTTCCGAAAGGGATCCACATACTTCAAGGACACCGCTCGCAACCCCAGTGGATGTGCGCCCCGGTCCCTCCCCCCGCCTGCCATCCCTTCACTTCCGTAAAGCGGATCTCCCACCACCGGAAAACCAAGCCGCGCCAGGTGAATGCGAATCTGATGGGTTCGCCCCGTCACCGGCCTCGCCTCAAGAAGCGAGTAGCGGCCGGAACGCTCCAAAACCTCAAACCCAGTCAAAGCGTCCTTCCCCTCCCGAACATCTATCCGCACCCGCCCCGGCTCTCGCGGGTCGGGGGCGATCTTCAAGCGGCAATCCGTTCGAACCCAGTCCGGACTCCCTTTCACCACCGCCAAATACCGCTTTTCCACCTTCCTCTCTTCAAAAAGTTGCCCGTAGGCCTCCACGGCCCCCGGACTGCGCCCCAGCAACAAAACTCCGCTGGTGTCGCCGTCCAGACGGTGGATATGCCGCACGAACTTGATGTTCCTTGACCGAGCCCAAAAGTCCCCGGCCGCAATGGAGGAAACCAAAGCCGCATGGAGATTACGCTGGGTCGACTGCCAGTTGAAGGGGACCAACATCCAGCCCGCCGGCTTGTCCACGGCTAACACCGACCGATCCTCGTGCAGGATCTCAAAGCGATGTCGATCGCGCGGAGGACCAAGCTCGATGAAAGAACGTGGGTCAGGCAAATTTCCGTCTCGACGAGGTCTTGGCATGTGCGGATGGCCATGGTTTCCATCCGGCCGTCCAACCCCACTATCCCCGCCCCCCGCTCAGGGAGCAATCGGGAATTGACAACGCCGCCACTCCAACGTTCCGTCGCGGCAGCGCGGCGGTGCCGAGCGAGCCGCCCAACATGTCGCGATCCTATCTCCTCCTGCCCTTCGCCGCCGCGGTGATTTTCGCGCTGAGCACGTTGTGCTACAAACGAGCCTTGAAGGAGGGCGCGAGTCTGTCGTCCGTTTTTGCCCTGACCAACCTGGCTCTTTCCTTCGTCTTTCTGCCCCTGCTCGTGGCGGCTCCAAGCCCCATTCCCTGGGATCGCTGGTTCCATCCCGCGACGGCGGGAGCGTTGTTCTTCCTCGGGCATCTCTGTCATTTTCTGGCCTTGCGCCGCGGCGATGTTTCCGTGGTCACGCCCATCATGGGAGCCAAGGTTATTTTGGTCGCTTTGCTGGCTGCGGGATTATTCGACGCGCGGCTTTCGCCGGGAGACTGGTGGGCCGCGGTGCTGGCCGGGGCCGGCGTCATTTTGATGGGTGTATCCGACTCTCGGCCGGAAGGGAATTCCACGGCGACGATCCTGCTGGCTTTGGCCAGTTGTCTCGCCTTCGCCCTTTGCGACGTGTGGATTCAGCAGTGGGCGGCGCCATTCGGCATCTGGGGATTCGTGGCCATCTTGTTCCTCACCGTGGGTTGCGGAGGCCTCCTCGCCATGCCGCTGTTTCGGGGCCAGCCCTCTCGCCTGCCACCGGCAACGCGCAAATGGCTGGCCGCCGGCATCGGACTCACGGCGCTGCAAGCCTTGCTCATCAGCACCAGCATCGGCATCTGGCGCGATGCCACCGGCGTCAACGTCGTCTATGGTTTGCGCGGGGTCTGGGGCGTGGCGCTGGTCTGGTGGATCGGCCACCGGATGGGCATCACCGAAAGACGGGAAGCCGGAACCACACGAATGTCTTGGAGATTGTTCAGCGCGTTCCTGGTGGTACTCGGCGTCGTGCTCACGGCCCTTTCCTAAGGAATCGCGCAACCATGAATTCCGATTTTCCCGCGCCAGGATTTTGACCTGGAGCAAGGCGCACTGAGGGAGCATGCCCTGGCCATGGGCCTGTGACCGAAGTGGAACGATGCTGCAGGTCAAAAGAACCAGCGAGAAAACCGGAAGTCAATGTGGCACGGTTCCTAAGGCATGAAACTTCGGGCGCTGCTCCCGTGTGCTTAAGTCAAGCGGAGGCGTGCCTCCGGCCAAAATCATGAAATGCCTGATCTTGCTCTTTTGCTGGCTGATCCTGCTGGCGGTTTGCTGGCCGCTGGCGCTGGTGGCTTTGGTGCTCGCGCCACTCGTCTGGATTATTTCGATTCCTTTCCGAGTGGTCTTCGCCTGCGTCGAAGGAGTGCTGGGACTCGAGCTGGGTCTACTGCTCCTGCCCGCCCGGCTTCTGCGCAAACTCTAATCCTGCAAACGGCGATCAGTATCCCGCATCAATCGGGATCAATCCGCGCAGGTCCGGCAGAAGCTTCAGGGCCGGAAACTGGCCCGCTTCCCGCATTGCTAAAGTGGAGCTTGGCCACTTCTCCGAGCTTTTGCCGTCCATGCAGCGCCACAAACGCTCCCACCGCCTCCCGAACTTGCGCCGAAGCGCCTTTGGGTAATCTCACGCCAAAGGATTTCTCCAATCCCTCCAGCCGGCTGACATACGCGTGCCGCGCCAAAATCGATGCCGCCGCCACAACGGGGTCCGATTCCGCTTTGGTGCGCTGAATCAGCTCCAGCTGCCGGCCTCGTTTTTGCAGGGCGCTCTGGACCACTCTCGGGTCACGCGCGAATTGATCCACCACAATGCGAACCGGCGGGGGCGCGAGGCCGGGATGCCTCTCCAACAAATCCTCAATCGCCCGTCCATGCGCCCAGGCAAGCAGCCGGTTCAGGTTGCCGATCTTTTCGTAAAGGCGATTGTAGGCGGGGTTGCCGATGGGAACGACGGAACAGGCCGCCCCGGGCGTGGCCCGGATCAAGTCATTCAGCTTCTCGATGGATTTCGGACTGGAAATCTGTTTGGAATCCCTCACGCCTGCAGCGATCCAGTCTTTGACAATGGACTCATTGGCATAAACCGCCGCCGCGCAAAGCGGTCCGAACAAGTCGCCTTTGCCGCTTTCATCGACTCCAATCCGCGGAATGGCCAGTTCCGGATTGGCCACGGTTTCATAACCCAGCGTCGCACGCCCCAACACTTCGGGCTCAAGCACGAACTGGACGAAATCCTGCGTGCCTTTCCCTTGCGCGACGAGCTTGCCCGAAAGGTAGTGCGCCACCGAGACACCTTCCTTTTGACAGGCGAAGGTGGTGTGGGGCGCTTCCCGAAATTTCCAACTGCGCTCCAGCAGCAGTTCCCGAAGCTTCTTGGCCTGCGCGGCATCCAATGCGCACGTGTACGAGTTGATAGGAGCGGACATGGCGGTCTTGCGCCGGATTTGCGCCGGGACAAGGATGCCTCCATCATGCGATCGACACGGCGAAGGGCAAGCTCGGGAAAAAGGATTCCGGATCGATCTCGACGGACTGCTCCCGCCGCGCCCCCCTCCGCTTCGAAACAACACCTTCCGTTCACGACCGTTGCTGGCCAGTTGATCCAGTGGTTTCGGCGGGTTCAACGGCCTCTGCCCTGGCGTCAGACGTCCGATCCTTATGCGATCTGGATTTCAGAAATCATGCTCCAGCAAACCCAAGTCGCCACCGTCATTCCCTATTGGGAGAGGTGGATGCGCGAAGTGCCCGGCGTGAGCCGCCTCGCGGCTCTTCCGCTCGCAGAAGGCCTGCGGCTTTGGCAAGGACTGGGCTATTATCGGCGCCTGCGGCATGCGATTGCCGCCGCCGGCGTCATTGAATCGCAGCATGGCGGAGTTTTTCCAACCGAACCAGCGGCGATCGCGGCCTTGCCCGGAGTGGGCCGCTACACCGCGGGTGCCATCCTCAGCATTGCCTTCAATCACCCGGCGCCTGTGGTGGATGGCAACGTGGCCCGGGTCCTGGCTCGTTGCTTGGGTATCGATCAACCGCTGACCCAGCGCGAGGTCATCGACAGGCTCTGGTCGGTGGCGGCGGACCTCGTGAATGCGGCGGCATCGCTGCAAGCGCTTGCGGGGCGGCGCTGTTCAGAGGTCAATCAGGCGCTCATGGAACTCGGCGCCTTGGTCTGCACTCCGCGTTCTCCAGCCTGTCCTCAATGCCCCCTTGCAAGCTGCTGCCGGGCCTATCGCCACAACCTCACCGATTCGATCCCCAGGCCGAAGCCCCGTCCCAACCTGGTACGCCAGACTTCGGTCGCTCTCGCGGCTTTCCACCGTGGCCGGGTCTGGCTCGAGCAGCGTCCGGACCAAGGCGTCAACGCCGGATTCTGGCAACTGCCCGGACAAGAGCTGCGTTTTTCGACTCGCGGCCGCGAACACCGGCAAGCCGCCCTCAGCCTGGCCCAACGGTTTGGAATCGAATCCTTGGAGGATCTCGGACGCTTGGATCACACGATCATGAACCGCCGGATTACCCTCCGGGGTTTTCGAGGAGAAGCCGGACTTCGTATCGCTCCGCAGTCCAATCCCAAGGGCGGGTGGTTCGCACCCTCGGCGTGGTCCCGAATGCCGATCCAAACGAGCCACCTTGAGCTGCTCGCGCGCGCACGCAAAAAGGGAGCCCGAGCCCGAAAATTTCAAGTCACGGAATCCGTCTGAAATGACTCGACTAGGCGAGATAGAACACCGTGTCTCCAACCTTGAAAGATTGATTCAACTGCAAGACGGCTTTTCCGGAAATACGCTGACCCGCGACGAAAGTCCCGTTCTTCGAGCCCAAATCCTCGAGGACAATCTGATTTTCGTCACGCGTCAGCTTGCAGTGCTTGCGGCTCGCCTTGGTGTCTTTCACCACGATGTCGCAATCCTCGTCACGCCCAATCATGACTTCTTTCTTGTGGGCCAGAATCGCCGCCGCACCCGGAGTCGCCGGGGTGAGGCCGATTTTCAGGCTTCCGGATCCGGGTTCTTTGGGCGTCGTCATGAGCCCACCATGCACATGTCCCCTCCTCGAGGGCAAGCTTGACGACGGACCCGCTCGACAAGAGCCGAAGAACTCGCTCACAGTCCAGAGCCAGCCCCCGCTTGCGGCCGATCCGCCGGGGCCCATGTTCCGGATTGAACTCGTCTTGTATCACGGTCGCCCGCCTGGCCATGGCCACGCGCTTCGAAATCGCCCTCCACGGGGCGAGCCCGGAACAACTGCGCGCCGCTGCCGAGGAAGCGCTGGATGAGGTCGAACGTCTCGAACAACGCCTCAGCTATTTCCTCGAGGGGAGTGAGATTCGGCGCCTCAATCTCCAGGCGGCGGCGGGCTCCGTCCGCGTCGATGCGGAAGTCTTCCAACTGCTGCGACGCGCCAAGCGACTCAGCGAGGCCACCCAAGGCGGTTTCGATCCCACCATCGCTCCGTTGATGAGAGCTTGGGGATTTCGCGGCGCCGCTCCCGCAGGTCCCGAGGAAATCGCCCACGCCCGGTCCCTCCTCGGCATGAATCTGGTTGAACTCGACGAAACGCGCCAGGCCGTGCGCTTCGCCAAACCTGGGGTCGCACTCGACCTTGGCGCCCTCGGCAAGGGCTACGCCGTCGAACGCGCTCTGCTGATTCTCCAAGAGGCAGGCATCGAACACGCGCTGATCCACGGAGGCACCAGCAGCGTGCACGGGCTGGGCCGCCAGCCGGACGGCTCGCCGTGGAAAATCGCCCTCGAAGCGCCCTCCGCGCCGGCCGCCACGACACAGCCTCCATCACCGCCCCGTCCCTGGGCGGTGGTTCCGCTCCAAAACCGCTCCCTTTCCGTTTCCGCAATCTGGGGCCGGCGATCCAAGCCCGATGGCAACGCCCGCAGCCACGGCCATATCATCAATCCCCTCACCGGCGCTCCGGAATCGAACGCGGTCCTCGCCGCAGCGCTCTCGGATTCAGGAGCGGACGTCGATGCCCTTTCCACGGGCTTGATGGTGTTGGGGGAAGCGGGCTTGAATCACTTGCCGGACCGATTTCCAAACGCGGGTTTCTTCCTCGCTTCCCAATCCGATCGAGACGGCACGATCCAACTGGCTCATCACGCGTTTCCCGGAGTTCTCTCGCCGTCATGAAAACATTCCGAACTCTCCTCATCGGCCTGTTGTGCGCAGGCACGCTGGTTCGCATTCAAGCCGCGGGCCCCTTCACGCCACCGGGCAAGCAAAACCCCACCCATCCCAGCGTCACCAATGCGGCCGTCACTCCGCTGGGCGGAGGCGAATTTCGAATCGGACTCATCCAGTTCCGAAAAGATCCTCCCTCCATTCGCTTCCCCGCCACCCTCAACATGACACGAGGCATCTTGGAATACGTCCTGGTCCATGCCGATGGAAAAACCCATGAAAGCCTTCTCAAGACCGACGCCCAGCCCCTGCACCTGCATCTCGCGGCGCTGCTTTCCGGATTGGCGCCCGGCACGAACAATCCCGGCCTCAAGACGCCCACCCTCTTGCGATTGACCGTCGAAGCGACTCTCGAGAACGGAACCACCCATCCGGTGCCCCCGGAACTCTGGATTCAACACAAGCCCGCGGGGAAATCCTTGAGCCCCGGCCCATGGCAATACCTCGGCTCGCGCACGTCCGAAGGAGTCTTCCTCGCGCAACGGGATGGTTCGATCATCTCCTTGATCACCGACCCGGACGCCTTGATCGGCAACCCGCGTCCCGACCGCGATGGCGATGACGCCTGGCATGTCGACAGTTCAAGCGTGCCTCCACTGCACACTCCCGTTAGGGTGCGGCTCGAACGTTGGAAACCCTGACCACCATGTCACAAACAAGACTTACCAGATGGGGCCTCCTCGGGGCCGCCGATATCGCGCGCAAGAACTGGAAATCGATCCTCCTCTCCGGCAATGGCGTGGTCGCTGCCGTCGCCAGCCGCGAACTCGCTCAATCCGAGGCCTTCATCCGCGAAAACCAGGCCCATGCTCCCATGCCGGTCGCCCCGAAAGCCTGCGCCGGTTACGAGGCCGTGGTGACGGACCCCGCCATCGACGCGGTCTATGTGCCTGTTCCCACCGCCTTGCGCGGAGAATGGGTCATCCGCGCCGCCCGCGCCGGCAAACACGTGCTCTGTGAAAAGCCATGCGCCCGGGACGCCGCCGAACTCACCCGCATGCTTGAGGCCTGCCGTGACGCCGGGGTTCAGTTTATGGACGGCGTCATGTTCATGCACAGCCGCCGCCTGAACGCCATGCAGACGGCGTTGCACGAGGAGAAGGCGATAGGACGCATCCAACGCATCACGTCCGCTTTCAGCTTCTGCGGCGATGAGGGATTCCTAAACAAGAACATCCGCTTGCATAGCGGACTCGAACCTCATGGCAGTGTTGGGGATTTGGGATGGTATAACATCCGCTACACGCTCGCCGTCCTCGGAGAAACATTGCCCCGGCGGGTGCAGGGACGTTTGCTCAAGGAAGCCGGGCGGCCCGATTCACCCGGTCCGGTTCCGCTGGAGCTCACCGCCGAAATGGAATTCGACGGCGGCGTGTCCGCGGGATTCTACTGCTCATTCAACGCGGGGGATCAACAATGGGCTCGCGTCAGCGGGACGGAGGGGAGCTTGGTCATCGACGATTTCGTCCTGCCCTTTTTCGGGTCCCAGGTGCGATTTCAAATCGAGAAAGCCTCGTTTCACAAGTACGGGTCCGATTTCAACATGGAACCCGCCCATCGTGTGGTCGCGGTTTCCGAATACAGCAACAGCTATCCCAACGCCCAGGAATCTCTGATGTTCAGGCGCTTCAACCATCTGGCTCAATCGGGAAAACCCGACCCTTATTGGCCTGAATGCGCGATGCGAACCCAGCGGGTCATGGACGCGATCCTGCGCTCCGCCCGATCCGGAGGAGGCCCCGTCGAACTGGCTTGAATCCCGCCCGGCTCAAACCTGGATGCCGTAGGCCTTGATCTTGTTGTAGAGGGTTTGGCGCCCGATGCCGAGGCGTTTGGCCGTCTCAACTTTGTTGCCCCCGGTTTCCTTCAACATTTGAATGATGGCGTTTTTCTCCACGCCTTCCATCAGGGTCATGTTCGGCCATTGTTCGGACTGGCCGTCCTCAGGAGCGGAAGTGATGGAGAGGTCCTGAACCTCGATCGTACGGCCTTCGGACCTCAGCACCGCACGTTGAACCTCATTCTGCAGCTGCCGCACGTTGCCGGGCCATTCGAACCGAAGCAAGACCTCCTCGGCGGCGGGAGCGAATCCGGCCAGCAACCGCCCCGCCTGCGCGGCGTAACGCCTCAGAAAACTGTTGGCCAGCGGTAAAATGTCGTCCTTGCGATCACGCAACGGAGGCAAGTGCAACGCGATGGCGCTAATGCGGTAAAACAAGTCCTCACGCAATTTGCCTTCCTTGATCGCCTCCTCCGGCCGGCGGTTGGTCGCCGCAATGACCCGGCAGTCGGTCTTGCAGGTGGAGCGTCCACCCACGGGCCGAAGCTCCTTTTCCTGCAACACACGAAGCAGTTTGCTCTGCGTCTCAATGGGCATTTCCGCCAACTCGTCCAGCATCAGCGTGCCCTTGTCCGCCTGTCGAAAAAGCCCGTCACGATCCGTCGTGGCGCCGGTGAACGCGCCTTTCACGGAACCGAACAATTCGCTTTCGATCAGATCCCGCGGCAGCGCCTAGCAATTGACTTTGATGAGCGGACCGCCGCAGCGCGGACTCAGGCTGTGAATCAAGTCGCAGACGACTTCCTTGCCCGTGCCGCTCTCCCCGGTAATCAACACGGAGACGTCCGTCGGAGCGACGCGTTCAATGACACGCAGCGCCGCCTTCATCGCCGGACTTTGAAAGACCGCGGGCGTGCTGCCGCTCAAGGTCGAGACCGCCTGGCGCAACGAGCTGGCTTGGCCGGAAAGCCGCTTGTGCTCAATCGCCCGCTCGATGAGCAGCATGAGCGCCTTGGTCTCAAACGGCTTGGCTTGAAAGTGAAAGGCGCCTCGTTTGGTCGCCTCGACCGCGGCGTCGAAGGATCCCCTTCCCGTCAGCACAATGACCTCCGTCTCAGGCCAGCTCCGCTTGATCTCGGGCAGCAGATCAAGCCCCTCGGCGTCCGGCAGACCCAGGTCAAGAAGCACCGCATCCGGCTGGGGGCCCTCCTTGAACATCCGGTGCAAATCGGCCGCGTTCGACACTTCGCTGGACTCGAACCGGTGGAATTCCAGCATCGATCGAATCACCTCGCGGATCATGCTGTCGTCATCGACAATCAAAACTCGTCCATTCATGGCGCGGACTGGGGTTGCGCGCGGCAGGCGCGTGTAAAATCGAGGAACAACTTTCTGAAACGCGGGTAACGGACCGCCAGACGCTCGGGATGAAACTGAACCGACAGAAAATAAGGGAGGCCATCCGCGAACTCCGGTTTGAACTCGGCCGCTTCAACCAGACCGTCGGCACTCCATCCCACGGCCTGGAGCGGACCGGCCAAATCCTGAAGGGCCTGATGATGGGTGCTGTTCACCCCCAACCGACGGGCACGAAAAATCCGCGCGAGTCGTGAACCCTCTGCCAGAAGGATGTCATGGACCGCCCGGTCCTTCAAATCCGGGCGGTTATGGCGCACGTCGGATGGGTGCTCGGTGGGAAGATCGACGAAAAGCGTGCCCCCCAAAGCCACATTGACGAGCTGATGGCCCCGGCAAATGGCAAGCAACGGTTTCCGAAACCGAAACACTTCCCGCACGAGCATCAATTCCAACGCATCCCGTTCGGCGGAAACCGGACTCAATGTCTTGCTCAAGGCGGAGCTGACCGCCGTCCGGTAAAGCGAGGGCTGTAAATCGTCCCCGCCGGTCAACAACACTCCGTCGCAGCGCGCAACCGCCTGTTCCACCACGGCTGGGTCTGGTGAGACCGGCAAGACCAGTGGAAGTCCCCCGGCGTCGATGATCGCCTGAACGTAACGATGAGATACGCTCAGCGAAAGATCATCGAATTCCACCCCTTTGCGCTCCACGCTGGCGCTGACCAGGATGAGGGGATTCAAGTTGTGCCTTTTCGATCGCCGCACTCGATGGATTTACAGGATTATTGAGACAAAGCGAAGGGGATAAACAAACCACGCCCTCGCGCAAACGGTACTAAGGAACTTCGGCGTCCGGAAAAAGTTCTTGAATGGTTTTTCGCAGGCGCGGGAACTCCTCCGGGGGCAGCAGCCTGCGGCGCATGCGCCTTTCGACCGCGTCCAACAATTCGAGCCAATCACTCAACGGAGGCGTCTCCAGGCGCTTCCACGGGTCGTAACGCTTCTCGCGATCAAAGAAAAGCCACCGATCACCGACGCGGCGGGCATACACCTCACGGCGGGTGCCATCCTCCGTTCGCCCCGTCCAGCCGATCTCAGCCTTGGCCATGACTCAAGCGGGCAAGTCCACGGCCGCCACCGCCATCGCGGCGATGCCTTCTCCCCGGCCCAAAAAACCCAGGCGCTCGTTGGTCGTGGCCTTGATCCCCACGCGATTCGGGCGGATACCCAGGGCCTGGGAAATGTTCAGCTTCATTTTCTGAATGTGGGAAGCCAGTTTGGGGTCCTCGCACAGCAGCGTGGCATCCACGTTCACGATCTTGCCTTGATGGAAACCCACCTGCCTGGCGGCTTCCTCCAGAAAGATCCTGCTCGGCGCCCCCTTCCAGCGGGGGTCCTTGTTCGAAAAGAAATGGCCGATGTCTCCCTCCCCCATCGCCCCCAGGATCGCGTCGCAGATCGCGTGCATTAACACATCCGCGTCGGAGTGACCCTCCAAACCCCGGGGAAAGGGGATCTCCACCCCGCCCAGAATAAGTTTGCGCCCCTCCACCAACGGATGAACATCGTACCCAATGCCGGCGTGAACCATGAGTCGAAACTAGAGTTCCTGCCGGTCTCGACCAAGCAAATTTCACCGCGCTTCAACGCCTCCCTCGAATCGACTCCAGCAACCTGGGCCCGTACTCCGCCAACCGCGCGTGTGCCTCCGGATCCTTGTCGGGCACAAGGTCATTCCAAAGGGATTGCGCCTTCGCCCCCAGCCGCTCGATGGCGTTGAGGGCTTGAATCGACGCATAAACCCCATGCCGATCCGCCCTCGCGTGCTGGGACAAGACCAACAAAGCCTGCCGAGCCGGTTCGCCTCCCATCGGCACGATCAATTCAGCCGCCCCAATCCGCACCGCCGCGCTCGAATCAAGCAGCGCTTTCCCCAACTCGGGAACGAATTGTGCCGCCACTTCAGGGCCCCGCACATGAATCCCTGTCATCGCCCAGGCCCTCACCGCGGCATCAGACGAGCCCATGTCCCGCCGCAACTTCTCGATCGACCGCTGATCCCGAGTGCGACGAGCCGCGCGCTCGGCCGCGGCCAACACAAGGTTCATGGGATACCCTTTCGGATTCCGGCCCCATTCGCCCGGCGGCCGGCCTCCCGCCCGCTCGTGCATCCCCACCTCCCCCGCGAAACCAAGATCCCGAACCTCCCGCAAATGGTTCTGCTGGGCCCGTCTCAAACGCCTCAGCGTCCCCCGATGCTGGTAGGACCCGGCCAGATTGCGGACCTCATCCGGATCCGCGTGCAAATCATAAAGCTCCTCCTCGGGCTTGGGCTCCCAGAAGAAGGTGCGCGGAGGCTCAAGTCTTCCCTCGTCGTAAAGGGACTTCCACACGCGGGTGGTGGGCGTTTGGAACATGTAATCGATCCGCTGGCCGTAGGGTAAATGCGGCATGTAATTCCGGATATAGACATACCGCTCATCCCGGGTCGAGCGCACCAGATCAAGCCGCTCGTCCATGCGTCCGCGCTCGCCATGCAAATAGCCTGGCCCGCGCTCCTTCGCCTCAGGCCCCATAAAGGGCACGCCTTGCATCTCCCTGGGAACCGGCGCTCCCGCCAGACTCAACAGGGTGGGCGCGAAGTCGACAAAACTCACCAGACGCTCGGAGACCGCGCCGGGCGCGTATTCCGGCGGGGCCAAATGCCTGAACTTCGGGGGGACATGAACCAGCAACGCGACCTCGAGACCGGAATTGTAAGGCCAGCGTTTGCTGCGGGGCATGCCGCAGCCATGATCCCCGAAAAAAAAGACGATGGTGTCGCCGGCCAAACCCGCCTCCTGCAACTCCGCCAGCCTTTGACCGGCTTGGCCGTCGATCGCCGTCACCTGGTCGTAAAACTGCGCCCAATCACGCCGAACCTCGGGGGTGTCGGGATGATAGGCGGGAACACGCGCCCGAGCGGGATCATGCCTCAGTTCATGCGGACGCGATCGAATCCGGCTTTCGTGGCTCTGCGTGAAATTGAAGACGGCGAAGAACGGCTTGCCCGGCGGGCGCCGGGACCAGTGCGCCCGGGGCGAAGAATCATCCCACACCGGGCCCCTCGGTTCGACGTTGTAGTCCTCCTTGCTGTTGTTCGAGCAGTAATAACCATGCTCCCGAAGCAGTTGCGGATACAACTTCATCCCCGCGGGCAGCTTCACGTAACTGCGCATGTGCTCCGCGCCCAAACTCGAGGGATACAGCCCCGTGATCAAGGCGGTGCGGGAGGGCGCGCAGACCGGAGCGACCGACCACACATGCTTGAACCGGAGACTGCGCCGCGCCAGACCATCCACCTGCGGCGTTTCTGCATAGGCATCGCCGTAACACCCAAACTGCTGGCCTGTGTCCTCACAGGTCAGCCACAGAATGTGCGGACGCCCTGGGGAAACCGGCGCGCAGACCGCGCCTGCCGGACCCATCCAGACCCCAAACAGCGCGGCAAACAGGCGGACGAAAAAACCATGCCTCGGCATCGCCAAGTGTCCCCCCGCGCACACCAACCGCCCGATCATGCCATGTGGCTGATGAGATTGTCGGCGAATTGTGAGCACTTGATTTCCGTGGCGCCTTCCATCAAGCGCGCGAAATCGTAGGTGACCTTCTTCGAGCCGATCGCGCCGTTCAAGCCCTTCAAAATCAGGTCTGCCGCTTCCGTCCAACCCAAATAGCGCAGCATCATCTCTCCCGACAACACCACGCTGCCGGGATTCACCACGTCCTTGCCCGCGTACTTGGGCGCGGTCCCGTGGGTCGCCTCGAAGATCGCGTGACCGGTCACATAGTTGATGTTGCCGCCGGGCGCGATGCCGATGCCGCCCACTTGCGCCGCCAGCGCGTCCGAAAGATAATCTCCATTCAGGTTCAACGTCGCGATGACATCGAAATCGTCGGGCCGCGTCAGCACCTGCTGCAACGTGATGTCGGCAATGGCGTCCTTCACGAGCAATCGCCCGGCGGCCAGCGCCGCCTTCTGTTCCTCGCTCGCCGCCGCTTCACCCTGCGCCTTCTTCGTCCGCTCATACTGCGCCCAGGTGTAAACTTTGTCCCCGAAAATGCGCTCGGCGGCGGAGTATCCCCAGTCGCGGAAGGCCCCCTCGGTGAACTTCATGATGTTTCCCTTGTGCACCAGGGTCACGCTGCGCCGGCGATGCCGCAAAGCATACTCGATCGCGGATTTCACCAGCCGGATGGTCCCCACGTTGGACACCGGCTTGATCCCCAACCCCACCTGCACCGGGATGTGGGACACGTCATGATCGGGCGCGGCCTGTTTCATGTACTCCGCCATCCGTTGCGAAGTTCCGAAACGAATCTTCGCAAAATCCTTGGGAAACTCGCGCGCAAGAAAATCGAGCACTTTCTGAGCTTCAGGCGAGCCGCCCGCGTACTCGATGCCCGCGTAAATATCCTCCGTGTTCTCGCGGAAAATCACCATGTCCACCTTCTCGGGATGCTTGACCGGCGAGGGCACACCCCGAAAGTACTGCACGGGCCGCAAACACACATAGAGGTCAAGCATCTGGCGAAGGGCGACGTTGAGCGAGCGAATGCCTCCCCCGACAGGCGTGGTCAACGGCCCTTTGATACCGACCAAAAACTCCCGGAAAGCCTCCACCGTGTCGTCCGGCAGCCAGTTGTTGAAACGCTTGAACGATTCTTCACCGGCAAAAACCTCGAACCAGGCGACCTTGCGCGACCCGCCATACGCTTTCCTCACCGCGGCGTCGAAGACCCGCTCGCTGGCGGCCCAAATGTCGGGCCCCGTGCCGTCCCCGCGGATGAAAGGAATGACCGGCTGATCCGGAACCCGCAGGGTTCCATTCTGAATGCTGATCTGGCCGCCGGCGGGAGGAGTAACTTGAGTGTATGGCATGTTGGGGCGTGACGATTAAGGTTCTAAATTCGGGCGGAATGTTCCGTTTCCACCCGAAGGGTTTCAACCCTAATCAACGCTTCACCGAAAGCTGTCGTGGAGCTTCTTGAAACGGTCGTAGACGGGAGAATCAGACGGCAACCGCGCCGCCAGCTCGTTCAAGACCCGCCGCGCCTCCCCCCGGTTGACCGTCCCGATCAGGACGACATAATCAAGCTCGATGGCCGCGAGCCGGGGATCCCTGATCAAGCGGCGATTCTGGTCAAGCCACTGCTTCAACGGTGTTGGACCCCGGCTCTTCGCATTCTGAAATCCCGATTCCAGCGACTCCGGCATGCCCGGCAACGGCCCCTCCGCGGGAGCCGGGGTTTCCCCGGATTTTGCTGCTCCGGGCCGAATGACTGTGGTCTGGTCTTTCGGCGCTTTCTTGACCCTCAACCATGCATCGTGGCCCTGCCGCCCAACCCAGAGGAGAGCGCCTAAAATCAGGAGCCAGATGAGGAATTTCATTCTTCGGCAATCCGGGAGACCTTGGCCCCGAGCCGGGTCAGCTTGGAATCAATTTTTTCATAGCCCCGGTCCAGGTGGTAAATGCGCTTCACAACCGTTTGACCTCGGGAGACCACGCCGGCAATGACCAGGGCCGCCGAAGCCCGCAGATCGCTCGCCATCACCGGCGCCCCGCTCAATGGCCGGCCTCCCTTCACAATCGCGCTCGGCCCTTCAATGGCAATATCCGCGCCTAACCGGGCCAGTTCGCTCACATGCATAAAACGAGACTCAAAGATGCGTTCCGTGATAATGCTGATGCCGTTCGCGAGGGTCATCAGGACCATCATCTGCGCCTGCACATCGGTGGGGAAACCGGAATAGGGCAGCGTCGTGACGTCCAAGGGCCGAAGGGAGCGGCCCCGCGAAACCACAAGATCCGACCCCCGCCGCTCGCAGCGCACCCCGGCTTCGCGCAGCTTGTCCAACACCGCCTGCATGTGTTCCGCCCGCCCGCCCTTCAGCGTCACCTCGCCGTCGCTCGCCGCCGCCGCAATCGCAAAGGTCGCGGCTTCGATGCGGTCCGGGATCACCTCGTGCTCCGTTCCGTGCAGCTCCTGAACCCCCGAGATGGTAAGGGTCGGACTTCCAGCCCCTTGGATCCGGGCCCCCATCGCATTCAAAAAACTCGCCAAGTCGGTGATTTCCGGCTCGCACGCCGCGCTTTCGATGACCGTGACCCCCTCCGCCAACGTCGCCGCCATCATCACATTTGCCGTGCCCAGCACGGTCGGACCCGCCCGCCCGCCCAGAAAAAGCTCCGCCCCTCGCAGCCTGGGCGCGCGCGCCACCACATAACCGTTTTCCACCGTGATCTTCGCCCCCAAGGCTTGCAATCCCTTCAAATGAAGATCCACGGGCCTCGATCCAATCACACAGCCTCCCGGCATCGAAACCTTGGCCTTGCGCAGCCGGGCCAAAAGAGGACCCAGGATGCAAATCGAGCCGCGCATTTTCCGAATGAGATCGTAATCCCCAAACCCCTCCAACTTGCGCGCGCGCACCTTGATCACACCGGACTCGATCGACACTTCACAACCCAGCGAACTCAGGATCCGGCCCATGAATCGCACGTCGACAAGATCCGGCACCCGGCGGATCAAGCAAGGTTCCGAAGTCAACAAGGTTGCCGCCAGAATCGGCAGGACCGCGTTCTTCGCGCCGCTGATTTCGACCTCCCCATGCAAAGGAGTCCCGCCCTTGATCAGTAATGCTTCCATGATGCTGAACTATCGACCGGCCACCAAATGGCGCCGCACACGATGGTAATCCTCGATCACTTCCCTCACAATCCAGTTCTCACCGGTCAGAATCGCGGCCACGGATTCTGCCTGCCCAAAACCCACCTCCATCATCCAGACGCCCCCCGGATTCAATCGCGACGTCCCTTCCCGCGCCAGCCGCCGATAAAAATCAAGCCCATCGACACCGCCATCAAGGGCCAGACGCGGTTCGAAACAACGGACTTCCGGTTCCAAGGCCCCCAGCTCCCCTCTCGGAATATAGGGTGGATTCGACACCATGAGATCAAAGCGTTCATCCGCCTCAAGGGCTTCGAATCCATCTCCAAGACGCCAGGCGAGACGCTCGGCGCAACCCGCGCGCTCCCCGTTCGCGCGCGCGCAATCCAGCGCAGCCTTCGAAACATCAATGGCGATCACTTCGCACCGGGGTTCATGAACCGCCAGCGCAATCGCCAAACAGCCGCTCCCGGTCCCCACGTCGAGCGCGCGCAACTCCTTCGTACCGGTGCGTTCCCGCAACCAAGTCCACGCCCGCTCGGCCAGCAACTCCGTTTCCGGACGGGGAATCAACACGTCCGGCGAAACCGCAATCTCCAATCCGCAAAACACGGCGGTGCCCAGAATATATTGCAACGGCTCGCGACGTCCCCTTCGCCGCACCATCTCCCTCAATGCATCCACGGCGCTGGGTTCAAGTTCACGCTCGAAATCCAGATACAGCTTCAACCGCGGGATCTTCAACACCTGGGATAACATCCATTCCGATTGCAATCGTGGAGATTCCACCCCGCGCCGCTCCAGATACTCCGCGCTCCGTTGAATGGCTTCCAACACCCTCATACCGCCGGTCCCTGGTGCACTCCGAGAAGAGGGAGCATCCAGAGGTTTTCGGTGACCGGGTTGTCGTCGTAACGCAGACAGCCCTGTCTGCTGTGACGCAGGCTGCCCAGCCTGCCGGGCGACGAAGGGAACCCGGCGCGTGGAGAGCATGGATGGGCCTCGTTTTTCACCCGCCGGGCCGACGGGCCGTCGGCGATACGGCAGGCTGGGCAGCCTGCGCCACACGACAGACCACTTCGGAATACGCGGCTGAGAAGATCCCAGGGAACTCCGCAGTTGCGTCGCTGTCGAATCATCCGACCATTGGAGTTCATGGATCGCTCCTGATCAATCTTGTTTCAGAAGCCCGCTTCTTTATCGGTGAATCCAGAGGTTGTCGGTGACCGGCTTGTCGTGGTAACGCAAACAGTCCCGTCTGCTGTCGCGCAGGCTGCCCTGCCGGCGGGGCCACCAGGTGCGTGGAGAGCATGCAAGGGCCTCGTGCTCCTCCTCGACGAATCCAGCGCCCCATCCGATCTCGCCGCGGCCCAGCTTCTCGTCCGACCCGGGCCGCGACTGAATCAGGCGGGAGGAGTCGCCTCGCCTGTCGAGATGGAAGGAAGCAGTTCCTCAACCTTCGCGTTCAATTCGAGGAAATCGAGGACCTTGCTGTTGGCAATTTGCTGCCGGATTTCAGTGATGGCATCGCGTTCCTGCAACTGCTTCACCAATCGTTCGGGCTTGATGCCGTTTTGGCGCGCCATCATCAGGATGCGGTGGGTGATTTCCTCGTCCGTGGCCTTGATCGATTCCTTCTCGGCGATGCGGCCAAGAATGAAAGCCGTTTTGACCCGTTCCTTGGCGCTCTCGTTGGCGAAATTGTAAATCTCGTTTTTCTGCTGATCCAAAGCGTCCTTGGACAAACCCCGTTCCTGGTTCTCCTTGACGATGTCATAAACCACCGACTTGGTCGTCGCCTGGACCACGGCTTCGGGCAGCTCGAATTCCACCCGGCTCAACAGATGCCCAACCAGTTGGTCGCGCACGAGCTGTTTCCGCTTGTAGGCCGCCTCATTCTCCAAGTCGGCACGCACCCCGTCCCTCAGTTTCAACAGATCTTCCGCGCCAAACTGCTTGGCAAATTCGTCATCCAGGGACGGTAGCTTCTTCACTTTCACGCCGCGAAGGGTGACCTGGTAATCGCCTTTCTTTCCCGACAACGGCTTGGAAACAAAATCCTCGGGGAATTGCACCGATACGGACCGGGTTTCCCCGATGTTCGCGCCGATCAATTGCTCCGTGAATCCAGGAATAAAGGAATCCTTGGCCACATACATCCAGAAATCCTTCTTCTCCGTGAGGCCTCGCGCCGTGGGAGCAAATTCCGTCAAGGGTTTGCCCTCGCTCGTGCCCTGATAATCCACCACCACGAAGTCTCCATCCTGGACCGGACGCTCCACGTCCTCGAACGCCGCTCGTTCATCGCGGAGGACATTCAGGGCGCGCTCGATGTCGGCGTCGGTGACAATCCGTGTTTCGCGTTTGACCTCGATGCCCTTGTACTCCGGAAGTTCGAACTCAGGCACGATCTCGATGGTCGCCGCGAACTGGAAGGGTTTCCCTTTCTCAAACTGGATGTCCTCGATGATCGGTTCGCCGATGACCCGAAACTTCTCCTGTCTGACCGCGGCATCAAAATGTTTCCCCACAAGCTGATGGCGGGACTCGCGCTCGATGCGGGGGCCAAAGGATTTCAAAATCAGATGCTTGGGGGATCGCCCTGGACGAAATCCCGGCAATTGCGCTTGGCGGCGATACTGATCGGCCACCTCTTCGAAGCTGGCATCGACAGCCTCCGCCGGCACGTCGAATTTCAATAACTTCTTGCACGGACCCAAATGCTCAACAGTAAAATTCACAAGCGTTCCTTTCAAATCAGCGCCGCCAGAACCGGTCTAACCGGCCCCGCCCACGACCTCATCATCGTGACTCGATGAGAAAGCCGCGACTTGACGCGAGCCGGGAAAAATACGCGCCGCTACTTTTGCGCGTCAAGTCTCGCATCGCCCCTCTATTCAAGGATTCAAGGACCGTGTATCCCGATGTTGTTGGTCGGGCGGGCCTGTCCCAGCCCGCCGCCCACGGGATGCAAAACATCATGCTCCGGCGGCGGGTCGAAGGACGACCCAGCCATGCTCCGGGGCAAAATGAGAACGACTGGGGGTTGGGTCCCTGCCGTTGACTTCAGGTTCATGGAATCGGCATGCTGCACGGAAACCAACCCAAGACCGTTCTCATGAAATCCCCTGGCGTCGTTAACTTCGCCCGCGAACCCTTCAGCGTCGAACTGCGCGAAATGGAGAAACCGTCCATCGGACCCGCCGACGTGTTGCTCGAAGTGGCGTCCGTCGGCGTGTGCGGCAGCGATTTGCATCAATGGACGGGCGACCACGGTTGGCCGGTCAATTATCCGGTGGTCCTCGGGCACGAGTTTGCCGGGGTCATTCTGGAAACGGGCGCCCAAGCCCACGGTTGGAAGGAAGGCGACCGTGTCGCCAGCGAAACCGCCGCGGTCGTCGACCTCTACAGTCCGCTCACTCGGCAGGGGCTTTACAATCTGGACCCGAATCGAAAAGGTTTTGGATACGGGGTTCACGGGGCGATGACCAAGTACGTTCGCGTGCCGGCTCGCTGTCTCCACCGGCTGCCCGATTCACTCCCGTTCGAACTCGCCGGACTGACCGAACCGTGCTGCGTGGCCTACAACGCCGTCGTGTTGAACGGTCAGGTCAAACCGGGCGACCGGATTGTGGTGCTGGGACCAGGACCGATCGGCATCCTTTGCGCTGCGATCGCGCGATTGCAGGGAGCCGAGGTTGGAGTGGTGGGATTGGAGCGGGACCGCACCCGGCTCAAGGTGGCCGAACAATTCGGCTGCCAAGCCCTGGTCGGAAACCTTGAGGAATGGGTGCGCCAGGGCGATGGTCTGGGCGTGGACGGCGTGGTGGACGCCGCTGGGATTTCAGCGACGCTGAGAACGGCGCTTGAGGTCGTGCGTCCCGCCGGATGGATTTCGAAGGTGGGGTGGGGGAAGGACCCCTGCGGATACACGCTCGACCCTCTGGTTCAGAAAAACGTGACCCTCAAGGGAAGTTTCAGCCACAACTGGCCCATTTGGGAAAGAGTGATTCGGCTTCTAACCAGCGGGGCGCTGGACGTACGAAAGATTATCGGCGGTGTATGGCGATTGGAGGAGTGGCACGAGGCATTCGAAAAAATGCACTCGGGTCACATCGTGAAAGCGGTGCTCAAGCCTTGAGCGCCTCGAGGGAGCGAGATTGCTTTCGCTTCCAGAAGAGAAAGAACAGCCCCAAACCGATGCCGGTGGCGAGCGCAGTCTCAGCAGGCTCGGGCACAACCGTCACAAACCGGCTGGCCAGCAGAGTGGTCTTTTCGCTGGCATTGATCGTGAAGTAACCTGCCCCATCGGGAGCGACATTTGAAATATCAATGATCCCCACGCCGCTCGCATGCATCAGCCGCTTGTTGTCGGTGTCAGGGGATGGATGCTGGAGGCCCAGCGCATGCCCCACTTCGTGTGCCACCAAAGAGGGATCTACATTGGCGATGCTGGCCTGCACGACCGAAAGGATATGGTTCAAAGTCGAGAATCCTTGCGCACCGGTAACG